>JANMYZ010000382.1:0-3345 GCA_031382605.1 Planctomycetota bacterium
CAGCGCGGCGATTTCATGGGCGGTGGCGCAACGTCGTTCCGGCGCCGTGGTGGAAGAGCGTTTGAATCGTTTGGAACTCGTCCTCGCAGCGAGTCGATGCATCAGCGATGACCTGACCTTCGTGGTCGATCCCAGCACCGAGGTCCGCCCGACGAATGAGGGGGAATTCCATCTGCTCACGCTCCATCACGTTCCAGGAGAAGGACCGGGTCAGCATCAGGTGATCTGGCGATTTTCAGCAGAGCATTCCGCTTTGGTACGGATCAGTAGCGACGCACAAGAACAACGGACGCGTGTGGCGGTGCCACAGATTCAGCAAGCACGGTTTCAGCGCGATGATCGTGGCTTGCTCGAATTAATCGTCACGCCATTCATCGGTGAACCGTTGCGTTTGCCGATTGTAGGGGGGCAACCATGAACACCTCGCGCAAGGCGGTCGCGCTGTTGGTTGCCCTTGCGGCGGTGATCGTGGTGCTCAGCGCCTTAGCCGCGACTTTGGCGGCACTGGCATCAACGCAGCGCGCGGTGGTGGTCAGCGATGTTCATGAACGGCAACTCGATTTACTCCATGCGGGTGAGGCCCTCGCTCGTGAATGGATAATGACTCATGCCGCCAACGTGGTGCTGCCACCTGGCGGAGGCTCGCTGCGAGTTGCTGATGATCAGTTGCGTATCGCCGGTAACGACGCGCGACTTCAGGTATGGATGTTCGATGGCTTAGCCGGAATTCCCATCGACGCCGCGCGCGTTGGCGGAGCCCTGCGCGGCGCGCTCCCAGGAAACTGGGCCACCGTGGTACTGCCAACCAGCGAAGATCCATCCGTACCAGATGCCATCGAACGTACGACGGTCGCTGAGGGAGCACGGCGTTTCCCTATCGCCCCAGTGGGACCGATCGTCCGTTGGAGCGCTCCCAATGAGCCGTTGCCGGATATGCTCGACGCGATTCCACCCAAAGCTGAATTCGTTAACAGTTTGGTGGAAATCATCGGCTTCCGTTCCGCCGGACGAATCAATCGGAATACCGCGCCAGAGTGGCTTTTGTCAGCGGTCTATCACCTGCGCGAGCGCGGAGGACTTGATGAATCCCTTCGTCAACGCGAACGTGGAATCATGGATGAAGCCGAGGATCCCGAGGGCGCCACTGGGGTGCGCCTGGTCGCTCGTTCCAATCAATGGCAGGCTTTGGTGGTCGCCACTTGGAATGGTCGCCGTCGATCCTGGTGGGTAGAGCTCAGTGGTAATTCGCCATCCATTCAGATCGTCCAGCGCCATGACGCCGATGAGTAAGATTTCGAGCCCAGCGACGAGCCAGGTTGCGCGCCGGTTAAAGCATACGTTGGCATCGGTCATGGTTGGCGGCAGCGTGGTTATTGGCGTGGCAGGCATCTGGGCTTGGTGGATTCCGCTGCCCGTGGTTGCACCGCCCATGACGGCCGCACCAGCAATGGTCGTCGCATCGATCCGCGCGATAGAAGCAGCCGCGTGGACGGTGCGACTGTGGCAACCGTTTACCGATGCGCCGGTGGTGGTCGCGACTACCACCGTCCCATTGAAAATATTTTCCATCCTGCGCCGTGACGGTGTTTTTATTGCCGCCCTCGACGGTGGCGACAGCGGGATGATTTTTGCGAAGGCAGGCGACGTGGTCCATGGAGTGACCATTCGTTCCGTTGACGCCAAAGGCATTGATGTTCATACGGCTAACGGCGACAGCCGCGTCGAGTTGGATCGATGAATCCCAGCGTCGCAAAAATTCCGGCTGAATTGCTGTACTGGGGTCATTTGCCCGCTGGAACCGCCAGCGGTGACGCCTTACGTTTTCGCTTCGAACGTTTTTTACCAATTCCCATCGAACAATTACACAGCGCGCAAGTGGCCATCGCCAACGGCGGCTTTCTGATCGTCGGCATCGA
Organism: Planctomycetota bacterium; assembly: GCA_031382605.1. Lineage (GTDB taxonomy): Bacteria > Planctomycetota > UBA11346 > UBA11346 > UBA11346 > BOG-1363. The sequence goes on from JANMYZ010000382.1 coordinate 1,917, forward strand.
ACCCGACCGACTGCGCGCTTACTTGGCGACGCGGACGGATATCACGCCAGCGACGTGGGAATTAGTACCCGATCGCCTACCGGAACACGTCGCAGAAATTCCAGGTGCAGCACAGCGGCTGAGCACATTGAATTTATTGCACGGTGATTTCGAGCCAGCTCCAAGTCGGCGCTTACGCACTATTATGGCTTTCGCGGTTCATATCGGCTTAGCACTGATCGCGCTTCTGGTGGTGATTGGCGTTGAACGACGAGTGCAACTCGCGCGTGAGCACGCGGTTGCTCAACGCCTCGCAACGCGTGCGGCGTTGGCCTTGGTGATTCCGGACGCTCCCGGTGGAGTAAAACCGGAACTGCGGCTGACGATGGAGGTCCGTCGACTAGAGCAGGCCGCGCGCGATCCGGCGGCAACCAGCGGCGATCTGGCGCACCTCATTCAGGCGCTCTGGCGAGTGTGGCCGACCACGCTTCGTGCCCAGGTCGATACCGTCAGCGCCAACCCGGAACGGATCGTCATTCGCGGCCGCACGGCCGGACTCGCGCAGGCCGAGCAGTTGGCGCAAGCCTGTGCTCAGGTGATCAGTGACGACGTGCGCTATCGGGCAGAGCCGTTGCAAGCGCAAGGTGATGAACGTGGCGCCAGCTTTTTGCTGACGCTGGTTCGGCAGGATGCCGGAGGTCGTCCATGATGCGCACGCAGCACCTGATGATCGCCCTGTGGAGCATGGTTATTCTCGGTGTCGTAGCGTGGTCCGGCATGCGTCTGGGCACAGCCCAGGCACAGATCGCGACCGCCGACGCGAGCCGCTCTGCCATTGAGCGCGAGGTGACGCAGGTACAGCGATTGCGCGCTGAAGTGCGCGGTGTTTCTTTGGGCCGTCGCCCCGATGGTGATTTGATTACCCGCATCCAACGCGCTTTATCTGACGCTGGAATTCCCGTCGCGGCATGCACCGGGGTGCAACCGCGTGCCGACCAAGTTCGTGCTGGCGGTGGAATCCGCGTGCAAACCGTCCTCATGACGCTGCGTGGTTTGACCCCGGCAGAGTTCGGTGCCTGGCTTGCCGCGTGGCGCGCTGGCGATCAAACTTGGCGCCTGGATGACGTGCAGTTTACTCGTGCTGCGGCAAGCGTTGCTGCCGCACCCACGATTGCCGTGGGCGACAGTAATCGCTACGACATCGCCATCGTACTGGCTGCGCCATTTGTGGAGGAATGACCTGTGCATGATAATCGCTCGCGTTTTATTCGGCTGACGCTTTCCGTAACGCTAAGTATGTGGCTCACAGGCTGTGGCGATGCACGCGGTCCGTACGCCGATAATGCCAGCCAACCACGCGATGTGGTCAAAGCGGAAGAACGTTATCAGGCGGCGGTAACGCAACTCGCTGAAAAAACTCCTGATGACGAAAAAACCGAAAAACTTCTAC
>JANMYZ010000140.1:0-1955 GCA_031382605.1 Planctomycetota bacterium
GCGGACTTGCTCGCGCCTGGCTGTCGCACGGTCGCCTACAGTTACATCGGACCCGCGCTGACCACGCCGATTTATACCAACGGCACTATCGGTCGCGCGAAAGCTCACGTCGAAACCACCGCCAAAGCATTAAATGCCGGCGTGCTGAAAAAAATCGGCGGCGCGGCTTATGTCAGCGTCAACAAAGCCTTGGTAACGCAGGCTTCCAGCGCCATTCCGGTAGTGCCGCTTTATATTTCTCTGCTGTATCGCGTGATGAAAGAAAAGAATTGCCACGAAGGAACCATCGAACAAATGGTCCGCCTGTGGGCTGATCACCTGGCGCCCGGCAAAACGCCCAAGCTGGACGAAGCCGGTCGCATCCGCGTCGACGATTGGGAAATGCGCAGCGATGTTCAAGAAGCGACGGCCAAATTGTGGGAACAAGTGACCAGCGAAAATCTGCTGCAAATCAGCGACTACGCCAGTTTCAAACGTGAGTTCCGTCAACTCTTCGGCTTTGAAGTTCCGGGCATCGATTACGCTGAAGCGGTTGAGGTTGAAGCGACGCTGAATTAAGTTCTGCTGGCCGATCGGCGGCGATTTTCTCAAGCTGAACCTAAAAACGCAGTAGAGAACCATTTTACCGCAAAGCCGCCAAGAGCGCAAAGAACTTACAGCCAAAATATTATTCACCCCTTTGGTGAAGCCATTGATCACCAAGATTTGTATTCAAACCCTTATTTTTCCTTTGCGTCTTTGCGTCTTTGCGGTGGAAGTTTGAATCTCTACTGCTGTTTTTAGGTTGGTAAATTACGGCGCGTCGTTCGCCATATAGGCTTTGCTATCGCGCGACAAACCGCTGGGGCCTGGATCCACCATTCCTGGGTTGGTTCCGCGTTGTTGACCACGTGTGGCGCCGGTCTCCATGCAGCCACCGAACATCGTCAGCACGGTCATGAGGAGCATCATTTTCAAAACTGGAGCGCGTTTCATGCGCGACAGCCTAAGTTGCTGATTTCACCATGCAGCTGACGAATCCCTGAGCTCAGTCCACGTATTTGACGCACTGCGGATCATTTCGCTTGGTGCTCTTCCACTTTCAACGAGGTGGCGCTGGTGACCGCCCACGTTGTTCCGCCAGAAAGGCGTACCAGCAAGCGTCCAAGGTCATCAATCCCATCTGCGGTGCCGCTGAATCGTTCACCGGCGGTTTCAACGTGCACGGTGCGACCGCTCAGCCAATCACGTTGACGCAGTTGAGGCAGCAATTGTTTCCATCCTCCGGCGGCCAGTAAGCCCGTCGCTTCCAGCAAATAGCGCCGTAACGCGGTCAGCATGATCAGCGTGCTCGGCGGCGGATCGCAGACCTCCGCCACGCTTGCCGGAGCCTGCGCGCGATCGGTGGCAAATAACAGGGTTTCTGGTGATTGATCCCAACGCGGATCGAGGTTCAGGCCAATGCCGATGACCATGCGATCGCCCTCGCCAGCGGCTGGGCGTTCGCACAACACGCCCGCCAACTTGCGCCCGTTAAGGTAACAATCATTTGGCCACTTCACCTGCACGACGGCGGTCGGCGCATGATCTTCGACCGCGTGCGCAATCGCCAAGCCCGCACACAGTGACAAGAACGACACCGAAACCTGCGCTGGCACGGGCACGATAAAACTAGCGGTCAACACTCCCGTCGGTGAAAACCAGCGATTATTGCCACGTCCACGTCCAGCAGTTTGACGTTCGGTCCACACGCACGAACCATCAGCTAACTCAGATAAATGCTTAAGCGCCCAGGTATTGGTCGAACGACACGTGACCAGCTCAACCAACCAACCAGGACGAATAAACGGAGCCAGAGCCATGACTGACATGCTGGTTCGCTCTGCCAAAACGCCAAACATCAACTCACACCAGTGACAGTGGCGTGCAGATGGGAATGTCACGTGCTTCACCGTCTTTTGGTTGCCACTCCGACA
>JANMYZ010000141.1:0-4876 GCA_031382605.1 Planctomycetota bacterium
CAATATGAACGTCGGTGGTGGCGTGGTTCCGCGTGGCGCAGACGTCATGGTGGTGCAGGGCATCGGCCGCGTTTCCAGTGTCGCGGAAATCGGCGACATGGTTATTGCGGTGCACGATGGAGTGGCGGTGCGTCTGCGCGATGTGGCGGAAATCGGCATTGGCCACGAAATTCGTCGCGGCGCGGTAACCGCAAGTGGACGTGGTGAAGCGGTGCTGGGCTTAGGCTTTATGTTGATGGGCGAAAACTCGCACGAAGTCACCAGTCGCCTCAAAGCCAAGCTGATGGAACTGCGAGCTTTTTTACCACCCGACATCACTGTTGAGATGGTTTATGATCGGACGGAATTAGTCGATCACGTCATCGATACGGTGCGCACCAATCTTTTCGAAGGCGGTCTATTGGTGATCGCGGTATTGTTTATCTTTCTTGGCAATGTGCGCGCTGGGTTGATCGTCGCACTGGCGATACCGTTATCGATGCTGGTGGCTTTTGATGGCATGCTGCGTTTTGGTATCACCGCCAGCTTGTTGTCACTTGGCGCGCTCGACTTCGGCTTAGTGGTCGATTCATCGGTCATTATGATCGAAAACGCGGTCCGACGATTGAATGATCCGCGCGAAGCTGGCCGACCGCAGTTGGAAATCATCCGCGACGCGGCGATTGAAGTGCGCCGACCGACGATGTTTGGTGAACTGATTATCATCATGGTGTATCTGCCCATATTAACCTTAGAGGGAGTCGAAGGAAAATTGTTTCAGCCGATGGCACTGACGGTGGTTTTTGCGCTGATCGGTTCGATGATTTTATCGCTCACGTTGATGCCGGTTCTGGCCAGCTTGGTGCTGAAACCACATCGCGAGGCGAAAGAACCGTGGATCGTGCGACTGGCAGCGTGGGCTTACGCACCTGTTTTGCGCGTGGCCATGGGTCATCGTTTAGCCGTGGTCGCTTTCGCCTGCACCACCGTGTTGATGTCCGTGATGGTTTTTCGTGGATTGGGTGCGGAGTTTATCCCACGACTGTCAGAGGGGGCCTTGGCGGTCAACGTCATCCGTTTGCCGGGTACCAGCCTGGAAACCACCGTGGCGCTGAACACCGCTTTGGAGCGCATGTTATTGAGCGAATTCCCTGATGAGATCGCGCAGGTCTGGTCGCGCACCGGTACGGCAGAAGTGGCAACCGATCCGATGGGTATCGAATTAACTGACACATTCATTGCCCTTAAACCACGTTCGCAGTGGACCAAAGCACAGAGCCAGACGCAGCTGACCGAGCAGGTTCAGCGACTGTTGCGCGAACTCCCAGGCCAGCGCATCGCCATGTCGCAGCCGATTGAAATGCGTATCAATGAAATGGTCAGCGGCGTGCGCGGCGATGTCGCGATCAAAATTTTTGGCGACGATCTGGATCGCTTACGTGAAAAAGCGGCAGAGGTCGAGGTCGCGCTCTATGGCATCGACGGCTCGACCGACATCACCGTTGAACAAACCACCGGCCAACCCGCACTACGGATAACTGCCGATACGGCCGCGCTTGCACACTATGGAATGGCAACCGCAGAAGTGATGCGCGTCGTCGAAGCCATTGGCGGTATTCATCTGGGTGAGGTGATCGAGGGACAGTTGCGCTTTCCGCTGGTAGCGCGTTTGTCGGAAGCCGTGCGTAGCGATCTGACACGTTTGTCGGCGGTGCCGCTGGCATCAGCGGATGGCGTGAATCTGCCATTATCAGCGGTAACGAAGATCGTTCCTGGGGATATACCGCTAACGATCAGCCGAGAGTCAGGTCAACGCGTCATCGTCGTCCAATCAAATATCCGTGGCCGTGATGTCGCCAGCTTTGTTGCCGATGCCAAAGCCGTGATCGCCAAAGATATTCAACTGCCGCCTGGGCGATATCGCATTGAATGGGGTGGCCAATTCGAAAATCTTGAACGCGCACGCACGCGCTTGTCCATCATTGTGCCGGTCGCCTTGATCTCCATTTTCCTGCTGCTGCGTTGGTCTCTGGGCTCAGCCTGGCTCGCAACGTTGGTATTTACGGCGGTCCCGGTCGCTGCCGTTGGCGGAGTCGCGGCCTTGTGGTTACGTGACCTGCCGTTTTCCATCTCTGCGGCGGTCGGTTTTATTGCGCTGGCTGGGGTCGCGGTTTTGAATGGCTTGGTCATGGTGACGTTCATCCGCCAACTGCGACTGGGCGGAATGAGCCTGAACGAAGCGGTGATCAGTGGCAGCCTTATTCGTCTGCGTCCCGTGCTGATGACGGCGTTGGTCGCCGCGCTGGGATTCGTGCCGATGGCGTTTGCTGTCGGCATGGGCGCCGAAGTGCAGCGCCCGCTCGCGACGGTGGTTATTGGTGGTATTTTGTCATCAACTCTGCTGACGCTGTTTCTGATCCCGGTGTTGTACGGCTGGTTTGAGCCCAAGCCGCGCACAGAAGATCTTTCTGCGGAGGACGCATCGTCTTCCGCTTCGACTCACCCCGTGGGTAAACCGCCCACATTAACGAAGGAGTATCCATGATTCGTTTCACTATCGCCGCTCTGCTGATGTTGGGCTTTGGTTTTTCCGCCTTCGCGGAAGAAGCCGCCAAAGTCGAACGCTTGACCGCCGATAAATGGTGCGCCAAGCACGACCTACCTAAAGACAAGTGCGTGGAATGCGACAAAAAGCTCATTCCCCAATTAAAGAAAGACAAAGACTGGTGCGCCGAAGATAACTGCGCCGAATCAGTGTGTTTGAAGTGCAATCCGAAGGAAGCCAAGGCACTGCTCGACGCTCAGCGTCCGGCTCCAGCAGCGAAGTAATTCAGCTTATCTGCTTGAGATCACGCCGGCCCCTGGATGGAAAATCCAGGGGCCGATTTTTTAGACTGAAAGATTCAAGTCCGACGCGCGGATCATCATGCTTGGGGCGACGTCAAGTTTAACCGTGGGTTTCCCTTTGGATTCGGCGGCGCGGTGTTCATCCCACCATTTTTGCGCATCGCTGTCATGCCATTTACCAGCGTCAGCACAGGCCAGCAGGTCATCACGGAAGGCGCGCATAGATTTTTGGCGCTGAGCCGGGTCTTTGGCCAGGGCGAACAAGATGACCGCTTCTAAGTCAGCGGGGATTGCTTGTTTGGCAAACTTGCCGAGTGGTGGCGGCGGATCGTGCAGGTGTGCCATGATGGTTTCCATGGCGGAATTGCGCTCAAAAGGACAGACGCCGGTGAGCAGGAAATAAGCGACACAGGCAAGCGCATACAGATCGCTGCGTCCGTCGATGTTGGCTTTTTGCTCAATGACTTCTGGTGCCATGTAGGGCGGCGTGCCGCTGATGACGTCGGCGCGGCTTAATTGCGGCGCATTGCTTTCCATGCTTTTGACCAGACCAAAATCGAGCACTTTCAGTACGTCGTTCTCGCCGCCTCGACGGGTGATGAACAAGTTCGCAGGTTTAATGTCGCGGTGGATCATCTGTAGATCGTGCGCTTCGGCGAGCGAACCACAGGCTTGAACCAGGAAATGAATAACGCGCGCTGGCGGCAACGTGCCGACCTTGGCAATCATCGCCTCCAGATCCATGCCATCGAGCAGTTCCATGGCGTAATAAAATGTACCGTCGGCGGTGCGACCGTAGTCATAGATGGCGATGGTGTTGGGATGGGACAGGCGGCAGCAGAGTTGGACCTCGCGCTCAAAGCGGGCAAGAATTTCGGGGGTGATTTTCCCGGTAATCAACTTGATCGCGGTCGGACGGCGCATCAGTGCATGTTTACCATGATAAACCGCGCCCATGCCGCCTTCGCCAAGTTTGCGCTCCAGGGTGTATTGTCCGAGTTGCTGCAACTGCCCTTTGGCTTTGTCCAATTTGTGGCTCAAGCGGGCGGCATTGCCGATCCAAACCACGCCAGCAATGGTCGCGAGCGACAGCAAGGCCATGAGCGCAATAAAGATGGATCGTAAAATGAACAGCGGGCGTAGCGCCTCGTCCCGATCAATTTTGGTGATGACGCCCAGGCCGAAATCGCCGAGCATAGCCCAGGCCACCACCACCGATTGGCCGCGATAATCAAAGCCAGTGTCAAGATTCATGCCGGATTTGGAGCCGATGATCGCCGCTGCTGCCGTAGTAAATGGCCATGCGGCTGGGCTTCCCTCAATCGCACGATCAGGAACCAGTGCCGTGGGTGGGCGCCGCAGCGCCAAGCGCAAAATGGCGTTGGGTGCCTCTGTTGGCACTAAGCCAGTCGATTTGAGGTCCTTCAGGTAACGACTACGTGACGCGAGAAATCCTTCGGTGGTGCACGCATAGGTTTCTCCGGTGTCACCAAAGCGCGCCGATTCCAGCACCTCGCTGAATTCGGCAACCGGATCCATGGTCAACACCAGAAAGCCGACGACTTGGTTATTTTCGCGCAGCGCCGCAGCGGTTAAAAATGCAGGACGTTTGTCGGCGCCATCCGGCACCCAAATTGGTGGCAACAACAAGGCCTTGCCCGTCGCCAGTTCAGCAATGCGCGCGTGTAACGGTTGCGGCAACGTCGGCCAACCGTTGGCTCGTTGACCGGCGATCAGCACCCGACCATCCGGTGCCGCCAGCGCCCAGCCGTCGTAATGTTGCGTCGGAATGATGCCTTCAATCAACGCCGTCAGCGGCTGACGTTTGGTCTCATCTCCTAGCAAGATTTGCGTCGCGAGCGCGCGCAGTGCAGGAGCCTCAGCCAAGGTCCGAGTGGTGTCTCGCTGACGCTCCAAAAACCGTGTACCAACGGTCTGGGCCATCTGCAACGTACTGGAAAGCGTTGCGCTGACCTGTCGCTGCACCTCACCAGTGATCGCATTCAAGGTTAGAAACGCGACCAACGCCAGAGCAATCAGCACTCCGACC
>JANMYZ010000394.1:0-1877 GCA_031382605.1 Planctomycetota bacterium
GAACGGCTTGCCAAAAACCCCGATGATCTCGTCACCAATTTTCAGCCGACCCATAGCGGGCGAGTCTTTGAAGACATAGCGAACAATGAAGGTGCTATCTTTCGTCAGCTCTGCGCGCGCGCCGGTTGGCCCAAGATTGACCAGAAATCCAGGAACATCCTTGTCTGGGCCATCACCAACTGGTTTTAGCCAGCGACCCTGATTGGTCGGGTCTGCTACGGCAAAACCTGAGGAACAAAAAATCACTCCCACGCAAATGAGGGCGAGCAAAATGGCATAACGCGGTATGGTAAACATATAGATCAACGTTTCCTTGGTCCGTAATGAGCGCGAGCCGATCCCTGTATCAGGGCGCTCTACAGCTTCTTGGAATTGACTGGCGAGACAATGGGAAGAGGCGCTTTCGGGGCTGACGGATCGATGACTCTCCCCTCTTCCAGGTACACCTTTGCCACCTCCGCTGCCCATTTCCCGTAAATTGACTCGGTGTTTTTCTCCGCGAATTTCTCAATATCACGCGCCTTAGTCTGATTAGGCGCGCGCGAAAAGGATCCAAACAACTGCATATAACGGGTACCTATTCTGATCGATTCCTTCCACTCATCCTGACGCAGCCCGTCATCGTAGTGCTGGATCTTTTCTTTGAACCCTTCAAGCAGCCCAAAGTTCGCACGGATCTTTACCACGGCAGCTTGAAGACTAATAAAATCCGCCTTCTTTTCTAAGGCTTCCAACTCGGAAAAATAGCGCACTAATTGAGCATCGAGATAACCCGACAAAGCATTACAGATGGCGGCGTCGCTGTCGCTGATCGTCTTGACGCTTCGCACTGACTTTATCGCGCCTGCGGACTCGTTATAGTTTTTGGCCACAATCGCTTTGTACGCGACATCTAATTTACCCTTCAATGCTTTCGGATTCACACCAGGAATGCTGACCTGAACACCTTGAATCAGAAGCTTGGGGTTATTCAGTCCAAGGGCGAGAATCATGGTGGCCGTTGGGTGATTCCGTGATGACCTTGAGTAAGCAAAGTCAGCATAATCTCGGCCAGGAAGGACCACGAATGAACCGTCGAAACAACGCATCATATTGAAATAAAATTTATAGTAATCCATCACCGTACGAAGAACAGTCTCATCATCCGACGCTGCGCCGCCCATCAGCCCCCAGAAGAAACCCAGGCCAGGATCGGCGTGTCCGTCGGCAAGACTTCTGACGGCAATGCTCTTTGCATAGCTGCGATATTTCACCAAATACTCAGCTGATTCAGGGAATTCCGGGCTCAGTCGATGGGCAACGATAGCCGCGCCAGTTCGTCCGACATAACTCACATCTCCGGATCCCGCCTTCCAGGCCACCGGGTCAATGATGGCAGCATTCAGGGTGAACTCACCGCCGTAGGCGACGTATCCGACGGCATTCGTACCACGATGAATAAAATCTAAAGCACGCTTAATACAATCCGTTGGCGCTGGAATGCCACATCGTTCAGATAATTGCCACGCTGTCACAGCAAAAATGGTGGGATATTGCATAGGGCCATAACCGTTCGGGCCAAAACCACCGGTCGGCGGGCTGTAAGCTGGTACGTAGGGTCCGTGACCAAAGCCACCATCGTATAATTGCTGAGCGGCTTCTACTTTGAGCCACGTTTCCTGAGACTGACCTTTGGCTTCAGGACCCCAAATCTTAATCCGTTCTGTTCCTCTCAACCCATACTGTTGTGCTGCTAAAATCTGCCCGCCAGCTTTAATCGTCGGTAGCACTGACGCATCTTTCGTTGCCAAATAATATTCACCCAGCGTGATCATTTGATAAGAGATGTGCCAATTCCACGAGTTTGGGTCCGGCGTTTGGCTAGACCACCGCAAAAT
>JANMYZ010000406.1:0-8805 GCA_031382605.1 Planctomycetota bacterium
GTCCTTTGCGCTCTTGGCGGCTTAGCGGTAAAATGGTTCTCTGCTGCGTTTTCTAGGTTGACCGGCTGCTAACCGATCGACGTACGGCTACCGGCAATTATCCTTCGCCAAACCGCAGCTTGAGAGTGTGTGCGCGATCCAAGAATCCGCCCGCCATGCTTGGAATCGACGTTGCTGCCTTCTACCGCTTTGTGGTTATCGCTGACCGCGAAGGTCTGCGCGAAAAACTTTTGGCTCGTTGTGTCGAGCTGGAACTGCTGGGCACCATGCTGCTCGCGCATGAGGGAATTAACGCGACCATTGCTGGAGTGCCGTCGGCGATTGCGGCGCTCCACGATTTTTTCGATACGATTCCTGAGTTAACGGCGATGACGTGGAAAATCAGCCATTGCGACGTGCCGCCGTTTAAGCGCATGTTGATCAAGCGAAAAAAAGAGATCGTCACGATGGGCATCAGCGACCTTCCGGTCGCGGGTCACACCGGTACTTACGTCCCGCCTGTAGAATGGGACGCGCTGATCGCGCGCAAAGACGTGGTCCTGATCGACACGCGTAATGTTCGCGAGGTCGGCGAGGGTACCTTTGTCGGTGCGATCAATCCGCAGCTGGATAATTTCCGCCAATTTCCCGCATGGATCGATCAACAGCAGGCGATGAATCCAGATCAGCCGGTGGCGATGTTTTGCACGGGTGGCATTCGTTGCGAGAAAGCGACGGCGCTGCTGCGTCAGCGTGGATTTCGCCACGTCTACCATTTAGAAGGCGGCATTCTTGGTTATCTCGAACAGACGAAGAATCACAGTAAAGCGTGGCAGGGAACCTGCTATGTGTTCGATGGTCGGGGTACGTTGGATGGTGATCTGCAGCCTGCTCAGCGGACGGTGTACGATCCGCGTCGAGCGTAATTTCTGAATGATTCTAAAAAACGCAGTAGAGAACCATTTTACCGCAAAGCCGCCAAGAGCGCAAAGGACTTACAGCAAAAACAAGAGTCATCCGTTTGGTGAAGCTATTGATCACTCAGATTTTAATTATAAACCCATTTTCCCTCTGCTTTCCTTGGTGTCTTAGCGGCTTTGCGGTGGAAGTCTGAATTTCTACTGCGGCTTTTAGGATGATGAGTGTGGTTGACGGCTGTCAGGGAATGACAGACCTTTGGCTGGCACGTAAAACAGTTCGCCCGTATTCCTTCGCACCGCGAGAATGGCCCATGTCGAAATGTCTACCCCTCCTGATTCTTGGAACCGCACTGCTCTTCGGGGCGGCTCCGGCGCTGTTTGCGGAGGCAGTCGTTCCCGGATTGGCAGGCAGCAAGCTTGAGGCGGATCTCAAGGGTCAAATTCTGATCGCAGAATTCAATTGTGTGGCGTGCCATATCAGCAACGGATCACTGGCGGCGAGTTCGAAAATAGCCCCGCGCCTTGCCAACGTCGGTTCGCGCGTGAACCCCAGCTATCTTGAGACTTTTATCAGTGACCCGCATGGGACGAAGCCTGGCACCACCATGCCGGACGTGCTGAAGTCTTTGGGCGAAGCGGAGCGCAAGCAGGCGGCCAAAGCTCTGACGCATTTCCTGTTATCGCTCAAGAAGAACGAATTTTCCTTACAGCCACCAGATGCCGTGGCCGCGCAACAGGGGAAAACTTTATTTCATTCACGCGGGTGCGCGCAATGCCACTCCGCAAGAGATGACAAGGGAGTCGAGCTGGCGCTCAAAAACGCGGCCCCGCTGGGTGCGTTGGATAAGAAATACAGCTTCAAGAGTTTGGTTGATTTTCTGCGGCAACCGCATGCGAGTCGGCCTTCCGGACGCATGCCAGACATGCGCTTGTCAGGGCCAGATCTCGATCGCATCGCTCATTTTCTGTTACAAGACATCCGGGTTCCAGGTGGCCTAAGCTATACCTTGTATCGTGGTCAGGTGTGGGAAGGAATTGAAAGTGAAAAGGTAAAGGCTGAGCGGGCTGGTCAGGTAAAAGATTTTAACTTGGCGAACCTTGGCGCGGTTCAGCAGCATACGGCGATTAAGTTCGATGGCTGGATCAATATCGTGAATCAGGGGAGCTATACATTTTTCGTGAAAATGAACGGCGGCTCGCTGTCCATTGATGGAAAAGCGCTCATCCAGCAGGATCCCAGCGATCGGCGCGGGGTAAAGGATTTGAAAGGCACGGTAGAGCTGGCCGCCGGTTGGCGACCAATTCAGCTGACGTATTTCCACACCGGGCAGGCGGCGAAATTCTCGGTTGAGTTAGCTGGCCCACAATTTGAGCGACAAGCGATTCCCTCGGCGATGTTGTCCATTTCAAATGAAGTTGTTCCAGCCTTTGAACCGCTCGCCGTTGATGCCGACCTTGCGGCACGTGGACGCGAACAGTTCGGCACCTTCGGCTGTGCGAATTGTCACAATGATCTGGGAATCACCGGCAAAGCGGCTCCTGTTTTTGCCAAGCTTGATTCCAGTAAGGGATGTTTAAGCGAAGCTGTCGGTACGTGGCCGAGCTTTGATTTGAATGCCAATCAGCGTGGGATGATCGTCAAGGCAATGCCTCAGGCTGAGCAACCCGTGCTCACGGATAAACAACAGCTCAACAAGTCTCTGATCACCTTTAATTGCATTACCTGTCACGATCGTTCCGGTCTCGGCGGAATTACGCCAGAACACAATGCGTTGTTCACCGGAACCCAGGGAGCACTGGGCGATCAGAGCCGCTTGCCGCCGCCGCTGACCCACGTGGGTGCTAAGTTGACACCGGAATGGATGCGCGAAGTCATGTTGAATGGCAAGCGTCAGCGTACGTACGTGGATGCGAGCATGCCGCAATTTGGTGAAGCCAACGTCGGCCATTTGGTCGAATTGTTCGGCAAGGTCGATCAGCTGGAAGCCGCAGTCATTCCTAAAATTGCTGACGTGCCGGAGTCCAAAAAAGCGGGCCGTGAGTTGGTCGGAACTGACGGACTCAGTTGCATTGCCTGTCATGAATTCAACGGGCAAAAATCGGGTGACATCGGTGCGGTCGACATCGGACGCGTGGGTGAACGCCTCAAGCAGAACTGGTTCCACTTGTACCTGCGTCAACCAAATCGCTTTCATCCAACGGTGATCATGCCCAGCTATTGGCCAAACGGTCAGTCGGTTCGCCCCACTGTCCTTGGCGGAGACAGCGGTCAACAAATCGAAGCCTTGTGGGCCTATTTAGGCGATGGTGCGAAAGCAAAGCGGCCGGTCGGATTGTCGCGCCAGACCAAAGAACTACGCGTCAGTGACGTGGCGGAAATCTGTCGCGGCAATAGCCCGATGGGATATCGCGGGATCGGAGTGGGTTATCCCGAGCGTATTAATCTGGGATTCGACTCGGGTGAAATGGTATTGCGCCAATTGTGGAAAGGCGATTTTGCGGAAGTCGACTTCGGTAGTTTTCGCCCACGGGGTACCGATACGATTACGTTTCCGCCAGGCATTCCTTTTGAGCGTTTGAAATCACTGGAAGATAGCTGGCCTTATAAGGGAAAAACGAATTACACCTTCCCGCACGATCACGGATACCAGTTCCGTGGTTACCATTTGGATGTCATGCGCAGGCCAACGTTTATGTACCGCTATGGTGAAATTGCCGTGGAAGATTTTTTTGAAGATGCTCGTGACCAAGCCGGCAAAGCGTACTTCAAACGGACCTTCACCTTTGATGCTCCGGCGGAGCAAGTGCTGTTTTATTTCCGTGCCGCAGTGGGAAAAAAGATCACCACGGATACGGAACAGAAATTTGTAATCGATCAGCTTCAGTTACGCATCACCAGCGCGCACAAAGGAATGGTGCGCGACGGTGAACCTGGCGAAGTACTGATTCCGCTGACGCTGCCTAAAGGTCGCTCCACTCTCACCCTGGAATACCAATGGTAAGCGCGCGTTGCATGTTGGCTCTCCTGGCTTTGGCCATTACTCCACTGATGCGCGTCGAATTGCGCGCCGAAGACGATCTTGGGGCAATGTGGGGCACTGCTGCAGAGGAAGCGAAATACTATCCGATCGTCAATATTCCTATTCCGATCGCAGTTCCCATGCGTCCGGGTGGTTTAGAAAGCCTTCCGGACGGACGCCTAGCGGTCGGCACGCGCAGGGGCGATATTTATTTCATCAAGGGCGCCTTCGACACGCCGCCAAGCCCTGAATATCAGCTGTTTTCGAGCGGCCAAGATGAAACCTTTTCGCTGTCGTGGAAAGACGGCGCGATGACGGCGACCAGCTGGGGCGAAGTGGCGCGCATTTCGGATACTGACGGCGATGGCGTTGCTGACCGCTATGACACCTTGAGCAACAACTGGGGTTTTGGCGAATATCATGAATTTGCCTTTGCCTCTAAGCACGATCCTGAAGGCAATATTTGGGTCGCTCTGGGTTTGAGTAGCTCTTACAATTCGAACAATTTGTTTCGCGGCTGGGCAGTGAAAGTGACGCCAGACGGCAAGATGATTCCCGTGTGTAGCGGTCTAAGAAGCCCAGGTGGCGTGGGCGCGAACAAAGAAGGCGTCATGATGGCGATTGAAAGCCAAGGCCCGTGGAATGGCTGCTGTTCACTGAAGCATCTTAAAGAGGGTGGATTTCTTGGACATCCTGCGAGTTATAATTGGTATCAGTTCGCCCCAAACGTTAAGGCCCCCGAGTTCACGCCCCAAAGCGATTCGCGCATGAGCATTGAAAAGAAACGGGTGAAAGAATTAGTTCCGCCCGTGGTGATGTTCCCTTACATCAAGATGGGCCGTTCACTCTCTGGCTTCCGGCTCAATAACACCGGGGGAAAATTCGGTCCCTTTGACAACCAGATTTTCATTGGCGACTATTCTTTGAGTATTGTCATGCGGGTTACGACCGAGCAGATTAACGGCGTGTGGCAAGGCGCCTGCTACCCGTTTCGTGAGGGCCTAGCATCTGGCATTATGAACGTTGAATTTTCACCTAAGGGTCAGCTGGTCGTCGGTGGATTCACCACCAATACGCAATGGCCGGTACGTGGAGCCGAACCTTTTGCCCTGCAGCGTATCGACTGGAATGGCGTGGTGCCGTTCGAAATCAAAGAGATCACCATTAAGCCCGAGGGCTTCCTGATGACCTTTACAAAACCCGTAGACAAGGTGGTCGCGGCGAAGACCGACACCTACAAGATCACCACCTATACCTACAAATATCATGGCGCTTACGGTAGCCCGGAGGTCGATCATACGACCGCTCTGGTGACGAAAGCAGTCCCGTCAGCGGACGGACTTTCGGTGTACGTGCACCTGGAAAAAATAATGGAAGACCATATTCACGCCTTCGATCTCACGAACATGATCTCGCCAGATGCTCAGCATCTGCTCCACAAAAAGGCCTATTACACGGTAAACGAAATACCGAAAAACTAGGTCCTCACCTTACCTTACTTCCCCACTTCCTCACCTCCTCACCCTGAGCCCAACCATGCCACTACTCTTTCAACGTTTGTTCTGTTTCGCCGCGCTCATCTTATCCTGCGCTCACGCCCAGGCCGAAGATGAGGTGCAATGGCTGACCTACGCCGGTGGCGAAGGGCCAGGCAAAGGCAAGAAGATCGTCTTGATCGCTGCCGATCAAGAATACCGCAGCGAACAATCGATGCCGATGCTGGCGAAGATTCTCAGCACGCATCACGGCTTTGATTGCACCGTGCTGTACGCCGTGAATGAAAAAGGCGAAGTCGATCCCACCATGCCGGTGTACCCCGAGAAAGGTCAGAAGCTCAAGGAACATCACATTCCTGGCCTAGAGCATCTGGCTGCTGCCGACTTGGTGATTTTCTTTCCTCGCTTGCTGACGCTGCCCATGTCTGAACGTGAACTGATCGTAAAGTATGTCGATTCGGGCAAGCCCATCATCGCCTTGCGCACGGCAAACCACGGCTTTCACGCGGCGCTGCCTTACAAGATCAACGGTAAGCAAGTTGATTGGGGCAATGATATCCTTGGTGGAGCGTTCATGGGACATCATGGTCGTTGGCAAGCCGACTCGACGCGCGGTACCATCGTGCCAGAACAAAAAGATCATCCCATCCTGATCGGCGTGAGTGATATCTGGGGTAACTCAGATGTGTATCGGACCTACAAAGAAGGAACCAGTTTGCCTGCGGGCTGCACCGCCCTGGTCTGGGGTCAACCGCTGATGGGTCGTAAGCCTGATGATGCACCGAACACCAAACTGGAGCCGCTGCCAGTGGCCTGGTTCAAAAATTGGCAGACCAGCGAAGGCAAAACCGCGCGCGTCTTTCAATCAACCATGGGCAGTGGCTATGACCTTGAATCTGCTGGCCTCCGTCGCCTCATCATCAACGCGGCATACTGGGGAATGGCGATGGAATCAGCCATCACTGCCACCAGCAGCGTTGAGATCGTCGGCACCTACAAGCCGCTCAAAAGCGGCTTTAACTACGCCGAACTTGGCGTCGTGCCTAAGCCAGTTTCGGCCTATAAATAGCATGACGATTCGTGGGCGATTTATCGCCCACGAATTGAGGTGATGCGAATAAAATAAGCATTCAGCCGCTTCATTTTACTGTGTTAAAAATGAACCGGTAATTTCCCCGCGTCGTGGCAGACGTGTTTTACGTGGATGAAAAAACGCTTCTTCACGATCGTTTATCATCTGGTCTGGCGCTTTGGTGTCAGCCTCTGGGCAACGCCGTTTCTTTTGTCCTTCGACACACTCAATCGCTCCTGGGTTGGTCGGTCACGAGCCCCAACGGGGCGGCCAAAGATAGCCCAGGGCAACGCCCTGGGAAACATGGGCCGATGGATGATGGAGCCCTGAAAGGGCGGCCAAACCACGGTCGATTCGGTCGCCCTTTCAGGGCTTTGACGACAAATGGCGGCCAACCCAGGGCGTTGCCCTGGGCTATCTTCGGCCGCCCCGTTGGGGCTCTCGCGATGAGTCTGCTTTGGGTCGTTGAGCACATGAGAGACCTAAAAGAAACGGCGTTGGCAGCAGGCCCAACCTCTGCCAGCGATCATCGCAAACGATAATTCTCACCGCTGACATCAGCACGATCAGCGCAAACATCACGCCTTTGGCGATGATCTATTTATCTTGGCGACCCCAAAGTCGCGGGTGAAGCTCGCGGCATTGGCTTCTCACTCGCTTCTTGTCCAGGTGTGTTTTTCGTTCATCGTTGCGCATGAGGTTCAGCATGGCGATGTCAAAAACTGAACTCTTGCTCACTGGAGTTGCGCGGCGGCAGCGTTTGATTGGACTTGCTCGCCTGGCCTTCATCGCCTTCGTGGTTAGTGCGGTGATTTACGCTATCGCATTACTGGTCGCTCGCCTGACTGGATTAATCCCTGATGTATTTACGCCAACAACGCTCGCGATTCCGGCTTTAACGGCGTTGGCAGTGGCGGTCGGTGTACTTGGCCTGCGGCGAGCGACGCCACCCAGCGCGATTGCTCGGCTGGTGGACCAGAAACTTGGCACTAATGATTTATTTCTTACTGCTCAAGCCATTTCTGGCAGCGCTGGGGTATTTCAAGAATTGGTATTATCACGGGCCGCTGTACGAGCGACTTCTGCCGACGCGACACAAATATTGCCGTTTACGCCTTGGCGACGGAGTGCGATATCGGCAACCGTTTTGGGGTTGATGGCCATGGGATTGTTCCTGCTCCCACAGCTTGATCCCTTTGGTCGTGAGGCCGAACGGGCGCGCGTGACGAAACGCGAACATCAATTACAGCTCGCTCAGCAAGCCGCCAAGGCACGGGTCGAAGCGCTGACTCAAGCACGCACGGATTTGCCCACCTCGGAAGCGGTTACTCAGCAGCTGACCAAACTTGCGGCCACTTTCGATCAGCTAAAAAAAGGTGATGTGGCAGCCAACAATCAGAAGCTCAATGGTGAACAGAAAGAATTGGGCAAGGCGCTCTTGCAGGCGCGTGATCAGCAGCAATTTACTCCTGATCAAGATCACACTGGCGATCTGCAACGACTCGGCGCGGGCGATCTCAGCAAGGCTGAGGCCCTGCGCCAAGAACTTGCCAAGGGCGACAGTCGCGCTGCCCAAGAGCAACTTGATAAACTGAAAGAACTTACTGAACGCTTGGAAAAAAGCGCTGATCCTGCGCAACAACAGCAATTACGTGCCGAGATCAAACGGCAGTTAGATCAACTCACCGAAACGCTTGGAAAACAAGGAAAACAAGCCAGCCAGGCGCTGAGTCAGGCGATGGATCAGTTAGCCCAGACCGGAAATCCCGGCACTGCGAAGGCCGCGCTTGATGCGCTGAAAGATTCGCTCGACCTCGCCAAAGCGGAGTTGTCGTCGATGGCACAAGGCACCCGTGATGTCGATCAGCTCAAAGATGCGCTGCAAACTTTACAGATGGCGCGAAAGCTTAACGAATTGGGCGATCTCGGTGCTGCTGGCGAAGATGTTCAGGGGAACTTCCAAGGGCCGGGAAAAAAGAGCTTGGCGGACTACAAAAAACTTTATGCCAAACTGATGCAAGAACGCGGCCAAAGCCAAGGATCTGGGAAAGGCGGCATGGGACAAAATCCAGGTCAAGGTGATGGCGGCAAAGGGAAGGAAAATAACGACGCCGAAACGCAATTCGACCACCAGCGCTCGCGCTCACAGCTGACCGCCGGTCAAACCTTGATGCAGTGGAAGACCAGCGGCCCGGCGGAAAAAGGCGTCGCCCGTGAAGATTACCAACGATCATTGAGCGAGGTTCGCCAAGGCGTCAGCGAGGCGCTTTTGCATGAGCAACTGCCTCCCGGTTATCAAGAAGCGGTAAAAAAATATT
>JANMYZ010000416.1:0-2159 GCA_031382605.1 Planctomycetota bacterium
CCCATCGGCATCACCACATGAGTCAGAGTCCCACAGAGCACGATTGCTCCGATGATCAAGGGAACTAAGCGGACCAAAACGCGTCGATGCCCAACGCCGCTGGAGGCTAAAGCACGGAACTCTCCGTCTTGCGCCATGCTGCCCAACACCACCAGAATTGCGGTGGCGAGGGAAATCGGCAACGCGACCGGCAACGAGAGCAAGCTCAGCGCCTGAATCATCGGCAGACAGGCTTCCGGAGGTACCCCACGACCCAGCAGCAAAGCAATCTGTCCACCCACTAAAACGCCCATAAAAACGGCGAATAACAGGAAGAAACGCATGGTAGTGCGTCGCAGAATGTAGCGAGAGAGAGTGTCGAACATGGGTAGCGAGCGCGGATGATGCACGCTTTTGGCGGACGGTCATCTGGGGAACCGTGGACGGGCGGCTGACGTCACTGATGCCGCTCAATGCCACTCACGTTCTCGATCATCCGCGACCGGCTGCTTCTGAAGCGAACCGGCGTCTCTATGGTGCGCGTCATGATCAATCGTTGTCATGTGCTCTTGGTGTTGGTGGCGCACGTCGGAATGACGATCAGTGCCGCCGAGGAAGTCCAACTCACGCAAGTTGACGATCACCTGGGCTGGGGCTGGCAGGCTCACGTTCTGCGGAATGACTTGGTGACGCTCGCGGTGGTGCCATCCATCGGTGGTCGCGTGATGCAGTACGACCTCAGCGATCACGCGTTTTTATGGGTCAACCCAGCGGAGGTCGGACGCACGTACGAGCCAACGGCGAATGCTCCATGGCCGAATTTTGGCGGCTCTAAATCGTGGGTCGCACCGCAGAGCCAATGGCAGCGAGGTGGCGGCGGCTGGCCACCAGCGCCGACCCTTGATCACGGTCTGTACGTTGCGACCAGCCAAGTCGGTGAACACGGTGAGGTCACGCTGATCATGACTGGACCGCCAGAGACGCTTGATGGTTGGCAAGCGAAAGGCTTGTCGCTGACCCGGCGTTTTACCATGCGCCCGCACAGCACGCAGGTGCGGGTTGAACACATCATGATTAATCACGGCGCTTTTCCGCAGCAAGTTGCCAACTGGGAAGCAACGCAGGTGCCGGGCATTCATGCTGCCGCGTCGGACCCCGATAATTTCTGGATCTATTTCCCGATCAATCCGCGCAGCATGTTTGGTCAGCGCGGATTCATGGTGTTCCCTGGTGACAGTCGCAGCGGCGCAGATAGCCAATGGAAAAATTGGTCGGCGGACAACATCGCCGGTGTGCAGTATCTACGCCGCGCGGGAAAAATTGGCGCTGATGTCACGGGCGGTTGGGTTGCCTACGTCGACGAACGTGACGGCTATACCCACGTAAAGCGATTTTCTGTCAGCGTCGCACCAGACCCAGGGCGTTACCCCGACGGTGGAACGACCGTGCAAATTTCAACGGCCGCGCATGAGCCGTATCTTGAGCTGCATGTCCTCGGCCCAATGATTGATTTGCCACCGCAGCAACAGACCTCGTTTATTGTGGATTGGTATGCCAGCCGCATCGATGGACCAATTCTGAAAGCCAGTGAAGCGGGCGTCTGCAAGCAACGGCTCACGGTGGTGCGCAACGAACAACGTGCTCGGGTTGCCGGAACTTTTGGCGTCTTTCATCAAGGTACGGTTGAATTAGTCGGCCTCCCCGCAGGCGAAGAAAAAAAGCCGCCCAAGGTCGTGTCGTTAGGTTCGTATTACGTTTCGCCGTTGGAACCGCTGGCGCTTGATGTCGACGTGCCACTCTCGGCAAACATCGCCTCACTCGCCCTGATTCTACGCGACGTGGATGGCAAATCGTTAGGCGAACTCGATCGGCAGATGGTGCCACCGCTGCCGCTGCCGATAGCGCCAACTGATTCTGGAAAACGCTAACTAGCTCGCTGGAAAATACAAAATTGAACAGGAGTGCGCAGAGGCGCAGAGCAGAAGGATGATTAGATTTGAGCGATAGAACACAGCCCGGCCGAGCCGGAACCAAAGCGAAGACAACGATTGGATAAGTCTAACCACAGAGGGCACAGAGGACACAGAGGAAGACCGTATGATTTTCCTCTGTGGTCTCTGTGCCCTCTGTGGTTTAGCAATTCTCATGTTCCCTCTTTTTCGTCATCCGAAATTTCTCCG
>JANMYZ010000417.1:0-4045 GCA_031382605.1 Planctomycetota bacterium
CGGCGTGCTCGAAATGGTCAAGGTTTTCGTTGCACGTAAGTTGACGCTCAAAGTCGGCGACAAAATGGCCGGCCGTCACGGTAACAAGGGCGTTATTTCAACCATCGTTCCTGAAGAGAACATGCCGTTCTTGGCTGATGGTCGGACAATCGACATCTTGCTCAATCCACTCGGCGTGCCTTCGCGCATGAACGTTGGACAGGTGCTCGAAACGCATCTTGGTTGGGCTGCCCGCACCCTGGGTGTGCAGTGCTTTACTCCGGTGTTTGACGGTGCCAGCGAAGATCAAATCCGTGCGATGCTCACTGAGGCTGGCTTGCCAGTTGAAGGTAAAGTGCATCTCTATGACGGACGCAGCGGCGAGCGCATGCATCAGAAGACCACCGTTGGCGTGCTGTACATGCTCAAGCTCCATCACTTGGTGGAAGACAAGTTGCATGCTCGCGCAACCGGATCGTACTCACTCATCACCCAGCAGCCGCTTGGCGGTAAGGCGCGCTTCGGCGGCCAGCGCTTCGGTGAAATGGAAGTGTGGGCGCTTGAGGCCTACGGTGCAGCGCACGTGCTTCAGGAAATCCTGACGGTGAAGTCTGACGACGTCGACGGTCGTACGCGCATCTACGAATCGATGGTCAAGGGCGATGGTTCGCTGACCTACGGCACGCCAATGGCCTTCGAAGTACTGATGAACGAAATCCGTGGTCTCGGCCTCGATATTCGCCTGCATCGTCCAGAGGACATGTCCTTTGATACGGCGCCTGCGACTCTCGATTTCGGTACTTCAAGCAAGGTCTCCGACCAGGCCTCGCCGGATATAGAGTTCGTGTCCAAGTCGGCACCCGATAAGGGCGCCAAGGACGACGAGTAAGACTGCGCAGAAGCCGTACGGGAGTTATCCCGTACGGTGTTTGATCGCTACTTTTTTCACTACCTTTTATCACTCACGGGAAGCCCAGTACCATGATCGACATGCTCGACCCGACGACCCTGCAGAGCCCCGATTACAATGCGGTATCCATCCGCTTGGCATCGCCGGAAGTCATCCGCTCCTGGAGCCAGGGTGAGGTCAAGCGGCCTGAGACCATCAACTACCGCAATTATAAAGCGGAACGTGATGGCCTCTTCTGCGAAAAGATCTTTGGACCAACCAAGGACTGGGAGTGCTTCTGCGGTAAATATTCGGGCGTGAAGTACAAAGGCATCGTCTGCGAAAAGTGCGGCGTGTTGGTTACTCACAGTCGCGTGCGCCGCGAGCGCATGGGCCACATCAATTTGGTTTCCCCAGTCGCGCACATTTGGTTCTTCAAAACCATGCCGTCGCGCCTGGGCATTTTATTGGGCATGAAGTCGTCGAACCTCCAGCAGGTCGTCTACTTCCAGAAATACATCGTTACCGATCCTGGCACCACTCCGCTTGAGTACATGGAAGTACTCACGGAAGAACAGTATCGCAAAGCGCAGGAAAAATACGGCGACGACTTCAAGGCCATGATGGGCGCCGAAGCGGCGCAGGAATTGATCCGCCATCTTGATAGCGATCGCATGATCAGCGAATTGCGCGAAGAACTCGCGTCGACACGTGCGAAGCAGAAGATCGAAAAAATCATCAAGCGTCTCAAGCTGGCCGAAGAGCTCAAGAACTCCGGCAACGATCCGCAGTGGATGATCATGTCCACCGTGCCGGTCTTCCCACCAGATCTGCGTCCGTTGGTGCCGCTTGAAAACGGCAATTTCGCGACCAGCGATTTGAACGATCTCTATCGCCGGGTTATTTACCGTAATAATCGTCTCAAGAAACTGGTCGAGCTCAACGCTCCGAGTATCATCATCCGCAACGAAAAGCGTATGTTGCAGCAGGCGGTTGACGCCTTGTTCGACAACGGCCGTTGCCAGCGCGCGGTGTTCGGCTCAGGCAATCGCCCACTCAAGTCGCTCACCGACATGATCAAGGGCAAACAGGGTCGTTTCCGCGAAAACTTGCTCGGCAAGCGCGTCGACTACTCGGCTCGTTCAGTTATCGTGGTTGGTCCACGCCTCAAGCTGCACCAGTGCGGCTTGCCGAAGAGCATCATTCTTGAGTTGTTCCAGCCGTTCATCATTCGCGCCCTCAAAGAGCGCGGCTATGCCGAAACCGTCAAGGCCGCCAAGCGCAAGCTCGAACGCCGCGATGAAGAAGTCTGGGAAGTCCTCGATGACGTGATCAAGGGCCGCGTGGTGATGCTCAACCGTGCACCAACGTTGCATCGCATGGGTATTCAGGCGTTCGAAGTGGTCATGATTGATGGCTCGGCCATTCAGCTTCACCCGCTGGTGTGTCAGGGTTTCAACGCTGACTTCGACGGCGACCAGATGGCCGTCCATCTTCCGTTGTCGATCGAAGCGCAGACCGAAGCACGCGTGTTGATGTTGTCGACCAACAACATTTTCTCACCTTCGAACGGCAACCCGATTATCTCGGCTGACCAAGACATCGTTTTGGGCTGTTACTTCCTGACCTTGCCAAAAGAAAATCAAATTGGTGAAGGCAAGATCTTCTGTGGTTTCAATGAAGTGCTGATGGCGCTCGACTGTAAGGTCGTGAGCTTGCATACCTTGATCCGTATTCAGCTGCCGAAGGGTCACCGCATCGATGATGGCGGCCCAGTGAAGAAAATCTTGCCAGCGACGACGCTGATCGAGACCACTCCTGGTCGTATGATCTTCAATGAAGCACTGCCAAAGGGCATGCCTTATTACAATAAGACTCAAGATAAGGGCGGCTTGCGCCGCGTTATCGCTGACTGTTTTGAATACCTGGATCGTCGCAGCACGATTGAAGTGCTCGACTCGATCAAGGATCTCGGCTTTAAATATTCGACTCTTTCTGGCATGTCGTTCGGCGCCGCCGATCTGTATGTTCCTGAAGAGAAGGGTGCGATTATTGCCGAGGCCGATAAAAAGGCTCAGAAGTATCAGAAGGCTTACCAACGTGGTTTGATCACCGCGTCAGAAAAGCATCGCAACATTATTGAAACCTGGACGCACGCGACTGAAGAGCTGTCCAAAGCATTGATGGAACGTCTGCGTAACGACACCCGTTATGGCGATGAATACATCAATCCAGTGTACGTCATGGCGACGTCTGGTGCGCGTGGTTCGGTCGCTCAGATTCGTCAGTTGTGTGGTCTGCGTGGTTTGATGGCCAAGCCAAACGGCGAAATCATCGAGACCCCGATTCGCGCAAACTTCCGCGAAGGCCTGAAAGTGCTCGAGTATTTCACCTCGACGCACGGTGCACGTAAAGGCTTGGCCGATACCGCGCTCAAGACCGCTGACTCGGGTTACTTGACGCGTAAGCTGGTCGACGTGTCGCAAGACGTCATCGTCAGCTTAGTCGACTGTAATACGGTCGGCGGCGTCACCAAAGCGGTGGTGTACGAAGGCGATGTGATCAAAGTTTCCCTCGCTGATGCGATCACCGGGCGTACGGCCCGCGATACCATCGTCGACATCATCACTGATGAAGTGATCGTGCACGAAAACGAAATCATATCACGCGATAAAGCCAAAGCAGTCGAAGCGATGGGCTTCGAAAAGATTCGCGTGCGCAGTCCGCTGACGTGCGAATCGCGCGCTGGTATTTGTCAAAAGTGCTACGGCATGGATTTGAGTCGCGGTTTGGCCGTCGAACACGGCGTCGCGGTGGGTATCATCGCCGCGCAGTCGATCGGCGAACCAGGCACGCAGCTGACCATGCGTACTTTCCACATCGGTGGTGTGGCCGGCGTGAAGACCGAAGAAACCAACTACAAGTCACGTAAACCAGGCAAACTGGTTTACGAAAACTTGCGCACGGTTATCAACGGCAACAAAGAAGTGGTCGTGCTCAACCGAAACGGTGAGCTGGTCATTCATGATAAAAATAACCGCGCCATTGAACGGTTCAAAGTTCCGGTCGGTTCCAAGCTGTTGGCTAAAGACGGCGCGGTCATCGAAAAAGGCGTCATGGTTGTTGAGTGGGAAGCGGCGAACATTCCGATTCTCTCCGACGTCGCGGGTACGGTGC
>JANMYZ010000470.1:0-1503 GCA_031382605.1 Planctomycetota bacterium
TTTAGGGTGATCGCTGCGCCCCAGGTGATCCGTGGTCGGACGCATACAGCGACAACGCCAAGCGCCGAGACTCGCTACGACAGAGCGCCGTGCGAATGCGGCCCCACTACGGTACGTACACCAACCGCACTCCCGCCAACAAGTGGCGGGTCGATGGATCGATGTTCGCACGATGCGCAGCGCGCGCGGTGCTGAGCGGATCGTTCCATGAGCCACCGCGCAGGTGAACGTCGCTGGTCAATTCGGCGACGTTGCCGTGGAGGTCAAAAATACCGAGGGAATTCGCGCTACGTTGACCGACCGAACGGGCGCCACGCGTGTTGTTGGCGGTTTCCCACACCACCGCAGCTGCGGTGACCGTGACGGCATCATCATTATTACCCCACGCATACGTACTGTTGCCGCCAGCACGACAGGCGAGCTCCCACTGAATATCATTGGGCAGCGCCAAGGTTACGCTGTGCGCACTACGATACGACGCAATCGCAGCGGTGGCCAAATCGTGACTGATGCCGATGGCGGGATAATCATTTCCGATACGCACATCGTTGGTGCCATCCAGCGACGTAAGCAATGTCCACGGCGTATTTCCGGCGATCGTTTGCCACTGCGCTTGCGTGGTTTCAAACACCGCCACATAAAATGGCGTTGAGGCCACCGTCGCTGCGACGGGATCCAATGCTGCGCCCAAGCCCGATGCACTGGTGCCGACCGTACCGGATCCCACATCAACTAAGCGAAATACCAACTTGCTGGTGCGATAGATCGGATTGGTGGCGATATCTGCTACGTCGCCCGTCGCGGAAACTTGTCCGCTTACCAAATCCATAATTTGATAATAAGCCCGCGTCGTAGAAATGGTGCCAGACAACGAATCGTCTGACTTACCACTGCCCGATCCGCAGCCAGCAAGGATGAATAGCGCACCAAGCGAACATGAAATGGCGACTCCACGCGAGCGTCGCTCGGTTGTCCAAATTATTGAACGACCGGTCTCATAATGATGGTGATTATGCATATGGCTCATCCTGCACCTCCTGGCGTTACCGCCAACCAGAATACGTGAATAGCTTGATAAATGGCTGTCCCAGTCGTCACATCGCTCACCAACACTCCGACCTGACGATGCGTATCGGGCGCACCGGTCTGATCCCAGCTAAGCGTTGCCGTAGTCGCGGTGGTCCGGGTTACTATGACCGTTGCTCCAGCTGGTGCGCTCACCACCAGATAGCGCAAATCAGCGCCTGGCGGCAAGGCGCTTAATGCCGCCGTCATCTGATACGTGTACGTCGCGCCGATCACCGCTTCGCGTGGAGGACAGCTGATGATCAATGGCCGGACCGCTGCAAGTCGCGCCGTCAAACGCACGGTTCCGGTTGCTGGAAGGGACCACGTCACCCCATCGCTGACGCGAAAGGTAAACGTGACATCGGTACTTTGACCACTCACTGGCGCATAGGTCACCGCACCCGTGTTCACCTGATCGAGCGTGAGCGTTCCGGT
>JANMYZ010000158.1:0-9368 GCA_031382605.1 Planctomycetota bacterium
CCGCGCCTGAGCCTGGGTGGCCAGGGCTGGAACTCCGATCGGATAAACCGTCAGACCATACGGCGTCACACGATCTTCTTCGTATTGATTTCGTCCGTCGAAAATGGCTTTCCCTTTTAATTGCTGACCCAGTCGACGGAAGTCAGGACGACGGAACGGACGCCATTCGGTGACCAACAACAGCACGTCTGAACCTTCCGTCGCGTCATAAGCGTCGTCGACGTAGGTCAGGCGTGGTAGTGGACCAAGTGCTTTCTGCGCTTCGTGGGTTGCCTTCGGATCGTACGCTCGCACCTGAGCTCCCGCTTCAACCAAGGAGCGAATCAATTCCAAAGACGGGGCATCGCGCACGTCGTCGGTATTTGGTTTGAATGCCAGGCCCCAGATCGCCACGGTAAGCGATGACAACGGGCGATTATTCAAAACACACCACGCCGTGAGCTTATGTAACATCACCGCTTTTTGCCGCTGATTCACTGCGTCGACTGCCGCCAAGAGATCCGCTTTATAGCCAACCACATCCGCCGTATGGACCAACGCGCGAACATCTTTAGGAAAACACGAACCGCCGTAGCCAACGCCTGGGTGAAGAAACTGCAAGCCAATGCGTTGATCAGCGCCAACACCTAGGCGGACCTGGCGCACGTCGGCGCCGACACGCTCACAAATATTGGCAATTTCATTGATGAAACTAATTTTGGTCGCCAACATAGCATTGGCAGCGTACTTGGTCATTTCTGCCGAACGAATATCCATGGTGTAAAAACGCAGACCATTACGAATAAACGGCTGATAAAGATCGTACAGCAAGCCACGCGCGCGATCGCTATCGACGCCAACGACTACGCGATCGGGCTTCATGAAGTCGTCGACTGCCGATCCTTCTTTCAAGAATTCCGGATTACTCGCCACGTCGAACGTATGATTTGCCCCACGCCGAGTCAGCTCTTCTTGCACCCAGGCACGCACGCGATCAGCAGTGCCAACCGGAACGGTGCTCTTATCGACGACTAAGCAGTAGCCCGACAGATGACGTCCAATATCGCGCGCAGCGGATTCAACGTAGCGCAGATCGGCTTCGCCGCTATCCGACATCGGCGTGCCCACGCAAATGAACGCGAGCTCAGCGTCAACCAAGGCGTCCTTCGCCGTGATGGTAAACGACAGCCGATGGCCATGAACGTTTTCTTTGACTAAATCCTCAAGTCCGGGTTCGTAGATGGGAATCTCGCCCGCGCGTAGGCGTTCAACCTTGCGAGCGTCCACATCAACGCAGGTGACGTTATTACCCATCTCGGCAAAACAGGTACCAGTGACGAGGCCGACATAGCCGGTTCCGAAAATAGCGACGCGCATGGTGATTCCTTGAAAACGGTGACGGCGGGATGATGTGGCAGTAGCGAGGTTTATTCAAGCTGCGGCCTGCAGCAGTTTTGCGTGGTCGTCGAATCAGCCGCGCAGAGCGCGAATAACAATTTCCGCCTGCGCCGTGCGTTCATCTGGCAGCAGCAAGCACACGCCGGATAAGCGACTGCGCCATGCGGCAAGGAAACGCAACACGCCTTTGGCGTCTTCGTCGGGGTCAGCGGACAAACGTTGCTTCAGACGTTCGGGCACTGACAGGGTCGGCAATTCATTGTCGAGTTCTTCCGCCGTTGCGGCATCGGGCAGCACGAGAACCTCGGCAAATAGCGGCACTTTCGGTGTGATCGCACCCATGAGCGCACGGAACTCTGCTGGCTGATAAATCGGCTGAAGGGTCAAGAAATCGGCACCCGCTCGCACATACGTTTCGTCGATACCAAGATCACCAAGCTGACGTGCGCGGGCGGCGGACAACCGAATGCCAACCGTAAAATGAGTCGGCTCTTCCAACCGCGTGCCGCCTAAATCGCGACCTTGATTGAGGGTCTTCACCGCCCGCAGCAATGCCGCTGCTTCACAGCCAGCGTTGGTAACGTCAGCGCGCGTTTCGCTGCTGAACACACCATCATCAATAATCACCGTGCGTACGCCGACTAAGTGCGCGGTTAGCAATAATTCTTGGGCAGCGGGCAACGTGGTATCGGCAGCGATTAATTCGAGCACTGCCGGTTTTTGCGTCGCGTCCTGCAAATGGCGTAGACGCGCAGGCAAACGTGATCCACGACCCGAGCCCGGCCAACCGGTTAATAAACCCACGGCATCTGCACCCGCTGCGGCAAGGCGCTGTAAAGCATTGCCACCGGCAGTGGGCGACAAGCGACCAGGAACGAAAGCGAAAATTGGAAACGTTCCTGATAATAAAGGTGACGTGCTTGATGATGACGGCAGCGTTTTTTCGCCTTTCGCCATGTGATGATCGCGTACCCACAACGATTCCGAAAATTCGACTCGCACCGGCAATGGCGCGCCGGCCAAGGCTTTCGCTAACGCAGCAATATGCTCAGGACCAACGCCACAGCAGCCGCCGACCAACGATGCGCCAGCGGCAACGTAAGCGCGCGATTGCGCCAGCAAATAATCAGGCCGCAAATGATAATGCGGCACGCCATTGATGCGGGTAGGGAAACCAGCATTGGGTCGTGCGATGACCGGCAGCGACGACACCTGAGCCAAGCGCGCAACCACCGGCACCAACGCGCGTGGTCCAGCGGAACAATTAATCCCGACGGCGGTGGCTCCGGCGGCGGCAGCAGCACGGGCAAAATCCGCAAGCTCGGCAGGGTCATCGCGGTCAATACTGCGACACACCAAAGCCGGTAAACGCGAGGCCCGACGAATACCACCAAGCGCAGCAACCGCTTCTGCCGTTGATGGCATGGTCTCAATGATGAAGCCATCAACCCCAGCGTCAGCGAGCGCCATGGCGACTTCACTAAACGCTTCTTCGGCTTCCGATGCGGTCAGATCAGCGCCCACCACGGGACCCAATGGACCAATGCTGCCGAGCACAAACACCCTGTGTTTCGCGCCCTGCGCAGCTAGCCGAGCCAGCCGCACGCCAGCAGCGGCCAGACGCGCGACCAGCTCACGATCGCCTTGCAAACGATAGCGATTGACGCCGAAGGTATTCGCCGTCAGCGCTTCTGCGCCAGCCGCAACATAGGCTTGATGCACATCCTGCACCAAATCGGGATGATCAAGGTTGGCGCGCGCAATCGCCGCCGACGCGACGCCACGAAGAATCAGTTCGCTGCCCATCGCACCGTCGAGCACCATGACGCTCTTCGCCAAACGACGTTCGAGCGCGCTGCGGAGTGGCCGACTGCCGGGCGCGCCAACCAAGTGACGCGACAATAAATGAGCAATGCGATCGGCAACGTCAGGACTCAAATCAAGTCCAGGTCCACCAAGCACACGACCCAGCGCTGCGCCATCCACTGCAGGACGTAAATCGGCAAGACGGTCGGCCGCGTTGGCGGTGGCCTCTAGCAAAATGGTCGTGGTCAACGCGCCAACGCCGCCGGGCACGGGTGAGAGCGCCGCCGCAACGTCGGCCACCTCTGCGGCGACATCGCCAACAATACTACTTTTTCCGTCCGCCCCGATGACGCGATTAATGCCAACATCAATAACGATGGCGCCCGGACGCACATGATCACGGGTAATCAAACCTGGTTTACCAACCGCGACGACCAGCAGATCAGCCTTCAACGTGTGCGCTTTCAAATCGCGCGTATCGATGTGGCAAATGGTGACCGTTGCGCCAGCAGCGAGCAATAACTGCGCCACCGGTTTGCCAACGATGGTCGACGCGCCAATCACGACGGCTTCCATGCCGCGTAAATCACGACCCAAAGCAACTGCGCCGGCTTTCGCCAATTCCACGGCAGCGATGGCCGTGCATGGAGCGAGCGCCGGCTTGCCGGACAACACCATGCCAAGATTCGCCGGACTAACGCCCTCCACATCTTTGTCAGGAGAGAGCAACGCCTGCGCCATGAAATCCGATAATCCATCGCCCACCGGGGTCTGTCCCTGAGCAAAACGGCGCAACGGACTTTGTAGAATCACGCCATGAACGCCGGCATCGACGTTCAGCTCCTCAATCACTTCGCTGAGGTCTTCCTGGGTTGCTTGCGGATCAACGGTGACTTCCTGGTGACGAATACCAACGCGTGCGCAAGCCGCCGCTTGGTTTTTCAAATAGACCGACCAGCCCGGATCAACATGCACGGAAATGGCGGCTAAACACGGCTGAATTCCGCGTACTTGCAAGGCTGCGACTTGATCTGCCAGCAAGGCGCGACGAGTTTCGGCAATGGCTTTGCCATCGATCAATAGCGCGGGCATAGGATCTCCACGCTCAAGAGACTATGGTCCGATATCGTTACGTCACCCGTTCAGGCGCATCAGGCTGGGCGGCGTGCGCTCTCGCCACATTGAGAATTATGACTGCGACAGTGGAATCGAAATCGTCACTGCGGTCCCTTGCCCGAGGGTCGATTGAATCGCGACATCCGCGTTGAGCTCGTCGAACAAGCGCTTAAAAATAATATTCAATCCCACCGGACGAACGCCGCTGAGCGTCCCGTCCTCGCTCTCATGGTTGAGGGTAAAGACTAATCCTTGCGCCGCATGATCATCAAGGCCGTCAGCGACTTCTCGCGTCAATACCTTCTGCTCAACCGCCATGTCGCGCATGCGTTGCGGATCAATGCCACCACCATCATCCGCAACGGTCACGACCACGTGGCGCTCATTTCGCTCGACGCCGATCGTTAATAATGGCGCTGGCGGCTTCCCTGCCCGCTCACGAACAGCTGGCGCGTCAAAGCCTTGATCGCAGGTAAAGCGCAGCAACTGTGGCAGCATACGATTGAGGACATCCAAGTGGAATTGACCAATCATGACCTCTTCGCCTTGGACTGAAAAGCGCACCTCAAAAGCACGCCGTCGAGCCATCGGCACCACCAGACGAGTGCTCGGCGCTAAGCCGATTCGCGCCGGCTGAACCAACAAACCGGCGAGCTGAACAAGCGTTGAGCGTTTGGATACCCGCAGATCAACTTGGGCGCGTGGCTGTCCACCACGTTGGCCACCACGTTGGCCAGAAGTGCTCATTATGTTCTTTCCCGCCGATTCATCCTGGCTGCCCAGTAACGCACGGAACTGCCGTTCGACAGCAATCACGGCGGCTTCTAGATCGGCGACGCCGAAACGACATCGGCGAACTTCCACATCACTCAAATGATTCATTCCCAGATAACGCACCAATTCCACGTCAAAATTGCGCGCTGCCTGTTCCAGCGTGGCCAAACCGAAAATTTCACCGCCACTGCGCAACGCGCGGATATTACGCTGCATATCGCGTAGCTGAACGCGATCAGGTGCAGTGCCCATACGCCCTGATAACTCGTTCAGTTGCTTAACTAAACCACGGATGTTCACCAGGAAGCCATGGAATAAATCAACGTCTTCTGCCATGGCCTTGAGTTGCTGGTAATCCAGCTGCGACTTTTCTGCTTCTGCCGCCAACCGACGTTCATCACTGATATCCGTTAAGGTTACCAGAACGCCGCTCGATTCTACCACGCCGAGCGAAATGTTCTGTGGGAGGTGGGCATCCGTGCTTTTTTCCAGGCTGTAAAAATGCAGACGCAGAACGATAGGACCATTGGCGCGCTGGACGGTAACCGTTTTGAGTGGGTTCACTTCATCAAGGCCGGCCGCGTCAATCGTTCCGCCGCGCACAATCGCCAAATAATCAGAGAGCCGTCGACGAGTGGTTAAATTCGACGAACCTGGCACCAGCAAATCGCCCAGATCGAGGCCCTCTAAATCAGGTCGGCCAAGCAGTTCGGCAGTCGCGCTCGAACGATCCGGCTGAATACGCCCCAGCGTATCTACCGACAACAAACCAATGGGCAGAGTGTCAAAGATCAGTCGCATAGAGGCGTTTCGTCGAGAAATTTGCTCACGCCAGCCACGTTGCGAAGCCAGTAAGTGGTTAATTTCCATGCCCAGACGACCGATCTCATCGGTGCCACCAGCATACACCAAACTGACTTGATCATTGGTCTGGCCGATCTCTGCCAAGTCCTTGCTCAAGCGTGTAAGTCGGGCAAGAACGCCCCATTCGAAAATAATCACTAACGCCACGGCTAAGATTCCGCCAGTAGCGGCAATGGCGATGATCAGAATATTCCACGTCAGGCTACCTGCGCCAATAATGCCACGATCCAGCGACATGCTGATCACCAATGGACCGCCAGTGATGTCAATTTTTAGGTGGCCGAATAATTCATCTTCATCGGCCATCTGCATGACCATGCCCTGCGGTCCATCCAAAACTAGCAACAAATCGTCCGTCAGTGACACGTTTGTGCGCAACTGAATGCGCGTTTGATGATGAACGGATTCACTAAATCGCGCGCTCCAGGCGTCGTCAAGCCAACATCCAGCAGCGACCACGCCAATCTTTTTATCAGCAAGTACGCGACCCATCCACACCACCAACATGATGCGCCGGTCGATGGTCATCAGCGCCCGGCGGCTTACGCCAAGATCCGCTGTCGCGCCGGGCGGAATGACGAATGACATCAACACTGGTAAATGCGATTCGATGCTCTTTTCAGTAAATGTCGCTCGTCCCAGATCCGCAGTGCCAGTCGATGTATGCGCTTCAAAAAATACGACCGCTTCGTGAGGCAGTTCCGCTGCGAGAGCGCGCTTATGCTCTGTAAGCGGCGACAATCCGTTGTTCCATGCCACGGCGGTGGAGGTCAACGCCGCGCAGCGTTCATTAAAAATTTGGCGCGCGAGTTGTAATTTTTCCACCGCCTCAACGGCTTCAAGGCGTTCGAACGATTGACCCAGTACGTGATGCGTCCACGCCCCCAGGCAAGCCAACACGGCGACGACGACGGCACAAAGAACCGCCAAGGTTCGCACCCGCACGGATTGCATCATAGAAAACTGGAAAGGCATCGGGGCGAACATACCTCACATCTGTCACCTGCGCCAAGCTTCTGGCCGTGACGCTGGACGTGCCTCTAGCGAGGGTGCAGGTGACTTCCATGCTGCGCGCCATGCTCGCGTGGCACCTTGGTTTACGTTATCTGCGTACTCGACGAACGGCGTGGCTGGCCCTCGCCGCGATTACCCTCACGGTCGCTGTTCCGGTGGTGGTTCTTGGCGTTATGCAGGGTTTTATTGATATTACCCGCCTGCAAGTGCGCGCCAATGAGAGCGACCTCACCATTGAAGCGCCGTGGCAAAGCGGCCCATTGGTGCAAAACACACAAGATCTCGCGGACATGCGCGCAACCACCGGAGTACTTACGGTTGCACCGTTTGTTTCCACGTACGCCATTTTGACTCCGAAAGATAGCGCCGCTGATTTACGTTTAAATTTGCCCTGCTTAATCGACGCGGTTGATTGGGGACTCGACAGCACCATGGGGCGACTGGCTCCGGCGATGCTGCATCCTCGGCCGGTGACGGATTTACATTCCGCGCCATTACGCGCCGACGAACGTGGCAGCGGACTGATGACGAAAGCATGGCGTGATCACCTGATGTTCACGGGTATGGAATTGGTCAGCGGCTTGGGACTGGGACCGCTGCCGCTGCCACCGCGCCAACGGCCAGTCAGCGGCATGGTTATCGGACGGGAACTCGCGTACAGCTATGGCCTGCGCCCTGGGCAAAGCGTGCGATTAACCGTACCGAATGGTTCTGGTGGTACGACCGGCCAAGTCATTGCTGAAATCAGCGACACCATCGGCACCGGCATTTATGAAGTCGATCGCTCGGTCGGCATTCTGCCATTACCCCTGGGCCAAAAACTTGCTGACCTGCACGCACGCGGACCACGCCCCGCGCAAGTCAGCGGTTATCGCGTTCAGCTGGCGACCACTGCCAACCCAGAAAAAATTCGTCGTGAACTGATGCAAAGCACCGGCGAACGCGTGAGCACGTGGATGGAACGACGCGGCAATTTGGTAAAAACTTTCGAAATCCAACGCAACGTCATCGGCTTAGTGATGATTCTGATTCAAGGAATTGCGGTGTTTATCGTCTACGCGGTATTCAGCACGCTGGTGGCAGAAAAACGTCATGACATCGGCGTCCTGCTCGGTCTTGGCGCGCGTCGCCGCGACATCGCCAACGCATTTCTTATCGCTGGACTGGTCGCTTGCATTGCTGGTGGCGTGCTCGGTTGGGCTATCGGCTGGAGCGCTTTACTCGCGCTTAACCCCCTCAGTAATTTTTTTGACGTGCCGCTTTTTCCGCAGGAAGTGCTCTACACCCCAGAAGCACCGATCAGCTGGAATCCGCTCATTCCATTGTTTTTTACTGGCGTCATGAGTTTCGTCGGACTGTGCGCGGTCCTCTTACCTGCCCGCCGCGCCAGTCGCATTGATCCGATTGCCATTTTGCGGGAGGGCGGCTGATGAACGCTGTCCATGCTTCTTCACCTAGTAAAACCAAGCGTTTGATGGTTGATGGCGTGTGCAAAGCGTATCCAGGGTTAATCGTCCTTAAAGATCTTCATCTAGAAGTCGACGCCGGAGAAGTCGTCGCCATCCGTGGCACCAGCGGCACGGGAAAAAGCACGCTGCTGCATTGCCTCGGTCTGCTTGATCGCCCGGATCAAGGCAGCATCAAACTTGATGGCGATGAACTCACCGCTTTGCGCGATGACGCCCGTTCACGGGCCCGCGCCAAACGCATCGGCTTCGTTTTCCAGGCGTTTCATTTATTGCCAGAATTTACCCTGCTCGAAAACGTGCTGATGACCGCGCGAACCGCCGGCCTGCCATTGGGCGCGGCAGAAACTCGCGCCCGCGATTTACTCAACCGTTTAGGTTTAGGCGACCGCGTCCACCAAGATGTGCGCACTTTATCCGGCGGCGAACGCCAACGCGTGGCGCTGTGCCGTGCGCTGTTGCCACAACCACAATTTTTACTGGCCGATGAACCAACGGGAAATCTCGATCCCGCGACCGCAGCGGTGGTTCTTGATCAATTGCTGGATCTCGCGCGCCAGGCGCAAGCGAGCGTGGTCATCGTTACCCACGATCCCGCCATCGCTGCGCGCGCCGATCGCCGACTGACGCTGCGCGATGGTTGTTTGCACCCGGAATAGCAAACGCCTAACCGACGGATGTGAGCGGGCTTTTGAGATACTTTTTCAAACGCATCAATGCTTCTTCAACCCGCGCCTCTGGAATAGCAAAACAGACGCGAGCATGACTCGCCAGACCGCTCCACGCTGGCGTATTCAGGCGAACACCTGCGTCGGCTTCCAGGCGCAACACGAAGCCTTCGGGATCTCCACCATCCAGGCGCGAGGTGTCGGCGAGAAAGAATAAGCCGCCCCGGCCATCGACCGTGATGATAAAACCAAGTTCACGCAATCCATCTGCGAGACGATCTCG
>JANMYZ010000603.1:0-2249 GCA_031382605.1 Planctomycetota bacterium
TCTTCGTGTGATAAGGAGATTTCGGCGCGTAGTACTACAGAGGGCAGAGGGCACAGAGAAAGACATTCTGATTTTCCTCTGTGCCCACTGTGTCATCTGTGGTTAGACTTATCCGATCGTTGTCTTCGCTTGGGTTCCGGCTCGGCCGGTCTGGGGTTAGCACTTCTCCAATCGTTGTCTTCGCTTTGGTTCCGGCTCTGCCGGGCTGTGTTCTATCCATCGCGGTTTCTGACTTAGGGTTTGGCCCCAGCGGCACTGCGCGGCACCAACGGGCCGAGCTTGGCGGGAACTTCGGCGACGGTAATTCCTGCGGCGAGCAAAGCTTGCGCTGCGCGATGCATCGGGTGGCCGTCATTTTGTAAATAATAACGAATGACTTCGGCGCGGCCGCAGTCGTCGATCAATGCTTGCGCCTGAGCCAAGCGACCGTTGTGCGCTAAGCCGACAGCGCTCAGCACCATCACTTCCAGATGCTCAGGATTTTCTACCCGTGCGGCGTCGGCTTCGCGCAGCAGGTTTTCCCAATCGCTGTCTGCCAGGGCGACGTAGGCCAGGATCAAATGTGGCCACACGCTGTCGGGTTCAGAGCCGAGCGCGACCAGCGCGTGCCGTTCGGCAGTACGCCAATCACTGCGCTCCAGACAATCGCGTCCGGCCATAATCCGTGGCCAAAACGCGGCGGCGTCTTCGTGCCAACGTTCCCACGCCGCGCGTACCAAACGTTTATCTGGCGCGAAGGTCGCTAGCACGACATCGGTGGTCGCAGCTTCGTTAAGAATCGCGTCGACGTTTGCTGAGCGGTCGGGAAAATAAAGATCATGACGTTCGCTGGTGACTTGGCCCAGGAGTTCGCCGAGCGCCGCCCAGGCTAACGTTGGGGCACTGGAACGAATCAACTGAGGTAAGGCATCACGCAGCGGACTCTGACGATTATCGACTAACAACGCTCGCTGAAGTTGAGCGATGGTTTGCAAAACGTCGACGCACAAGCGATCGCTCTTCAAGCGCGGGGCGCAGGCAAGCATCGAATCGGTGAGTGGATAACCGACCTCGCTGAGTGCATGCATGACATCATCGATCTCATTCGGCCACGGACCAGAAGTGCGATAGCGTTGCTGCACAGCGCGTAGCAATCCAAGGTGACGGTCGAGCTGGTGTTGCGCCGCAAATGAGTCTTCGACGGCATGCAAACGTGCACGCAGCGTCGTCGCCTCCGTCAAGTCGCGAAATTCACGCAGCAAGAAATCGACGCGTGAACGCGCGGTGCTGACCGCTGTTTCATCACCTAAATCGACCGCTTGATTCAAGGCTTGCACTTCACTCAACGCTTCGGCGCGGTCCTGGGCCTGCTGAATTCTGAACGCCACCATGGTGACACCGACGGCGACCATGATGCCGACGACGCCGGCGATGAAGCGCGGTGAACGGCGAAAACGCATGATCAGCCGCATGCTCCAGCCTGCGCGTTCCGCTTGCGTCAGACCGGCATTTAACCACTGACGTAATTCTTGCGCCACGGCCTGACCATCGGCGTAGCGTTCCGCTGGCGAAAGCGCCAAACAGCGTCGTGCGACGGCGACCAATCCACGCGGTAATCCGCGTGCGTTCAATGGTGTCAGATCGAGAACGTTTGCTCCAGCGCCATCACCGCGTGGACCGTGCATGGTGAGTAAAGCCATTAAAAGTGCGCCCAGGGCAAAAACATCCATGCGCGGATCTGGTGGCATCGCGCCGGCTTGTTCCGGTGCCATCCATGCCGGTGTTCCCAGGCGATACGTGCCAGCGGTGGCATCGGATTCACTGCGCGTCATGAGCGAACTGGTGGGTTGTTTCACGACAGCATCATTGCTGACCATTCCGGCTAATCCCCAATCGATGACGTGAACGGCGCCGAGTCCTCCGACAATAACATTCCCTGGTTTCAAATCGCGATGCACCACGCCACGACGGTGCGCGTAAGCAATGGCCTCAGCGATGCGTAGCATGAATTCAGCAATACGCGCGAGTTTAGGTCGCTCTCCGGTGCTACGCCAACGCTGCAAGCGTGCTTCTAAAGATTCGCCATCGAGGCGCTTCATGACGAACGCCGGTTCGCCCAACGCTGCCACGCCGACATCATGCACCGGCACAATGCCTGGATGTTCAAGCTGCGCGGTGATGGCAGCTTCGCGACGGAAAGCGCGCAAACGCGCGGCGTGGCTGGCGACGCTTTCATCAAGCCGCCGCGAACGACAGCGCTTGAGTGCGAC
>JANMYZ010000625.1:0-10084 GCA_031382605.1 Planctomycetota bacterium
TTGACTGTCCCATGAGATTGAACCCACACGAAACGTCGCAGAGCCCGTTTTATCTGCTGGCAGATATCACGTACAGTCTCAAGTAGAGACCGTGGCGACGGCACCGCTGTCGATGGAAATAAAGCCCTGACTTGAGAGCCCTTCCCTCAGAGATAAAGCTCAACCAATGAAGATTCTGCTAACAGGTGCGACTGGTTACATCGGCAAACGTTTGTTACCTGAATTGGTGAACAAAGGTCATTTCGTTGTGTGTTGCGCTCGCGACGTGTCGCGTTTGCACATTCCAGAAACGCTACAGTCGAATGTACAGCTTATCGAAACCGACTTTCTCAAGCCAGATTCACTGACGAATATCCCAGCCGACATTGATGCCGCTTATTATCTTATGCATTCGATGTCAACGTCGGCTGATTATGACCAATTAGAATTACAATCGGCGCGTCATTTCCGTACTGCCATGCAGACAACAACCGTCAAACAGGTCATCTATTTAAGTGGCATAGCGAATGACCACTCACTGTCTAAGCACCTCGCTTCACGCCGCGCCGTCGAGCACGAATTATCATTGGGGACCTATCATTGTACGACCTTGCGCGCTGGGGTCATTATCGGCTCAGGCAGCGCTTCGTATGAAATCATTCGCGATCTGGTTGAAAAACTGCCGGTTATGATTGCGCCAAAATGGTTAATCACCAAATGTCAGCCGATTGCCATTCGTGATGTGATCAATTTCTTGACGGGGGTTTTATTCCACCCCAAAACTTTTGATCGCAGCTTTGATATTGGCGGGCCTGATGTTCTGACCTACAAGGAAATGCTCTTGGGATACGCCAAAGTCCGGGGATTACGCCGTTGGATATATACGGTCCCGGTGATGACCCCCAGGCTGTCGTCGTATTGGCTCTACTTTGTCACCAGTACCTCGTTTAAGTTGGCAGCATCCCTGGTTGAAAGCATGAAAGTCGAAGTGGTTTGTCGCACGAATGAGCTGCCTGATCTACTCGACATTAAGCCATTCGGCTACGAAGATTCATTGCGCAAAACGTTAGTGAAAATCGAGGGAGAACAGATTCTTTCTAGCTGGAAAGACTCATTCGTCAGTGGCCGTTTAAATAGATCTCTTGCCGATTTTCTTCAGGTACCAACGCATGGATGTTTTATTGATCGGCGTAGTCGACACACCGTCAATAGACAGAAAAGCATTGAGAAAATATGGCGTATTGGCGGGAAGAATGGCTGGTACTTCGCGACTTGGTTGTGGCGACTACGAGGATTTATCGATAAATTATGTGGCGGGGTTGGGCTGCGACGTGGACGTACAAACACCTCAAGCTTTTCGTCAGGCGATGCCGTTGATTTTTGGCGCGTACTGCATGCCGATAAAATTGAGGGTCGGCTGCTGCTCTTTGCCGAGATGAAATTACCTGGAGAGGCTTGGCTCGAACTGTCGGTCAAAGAAAATACATTAACCATGACCGCCACTTTTCGCCCGAAAGGCGTACTCGGTCGGCTTTATTGGTACGCGGTCTATCCACTGCACGGCATTATTTTCGGCGGCATGCTGAGGCAATTAGCTGAGCAAAAATGACGACTTCTGCTCTTGGTTACTCTCAGCTAAAACCGTAGGAGGAATTCGAACTTCCACCGCAAAGGCGCAAAGACGCCAAGAAAAGCAAGAGCTAGACTTTAAATCTAGGTGATCAATGGCTTCACCAAACGGATGAATCTTCTTTTGCTGTAGTCCTTTGCGCTCTTGGCGACTTAGCGGTAAATAATTCTCTACTGCTTTTTCTAGGTTGAATTTTCTCAGCGCCCCAAGTGGTATGGGAAAGATCATTACCAAAATGCGGTCATGACCGCGCCGGCTAATACCAGCGCTCCCATCAGACGAATTGCGTGGATCCACCACGGTATGGGTTCTAACCCGGTGCCCATCCAACGATCTAACGCTAAGACCATCACCACCGCGATGACGCCACGGAAGGCGACGATGATGTTGACCTCTGACGCGGACAGTC
Organism: Planctomycetota bacterium; assembly: GCA_031382605.1. Classification (GTDB taxonomy): domain Bacteria; phylum Planctomycetota; class UBA11346; order UBA11346; family UBA11346; genus BOG-1363. The sequence continues at coordinate 2,019 of JANMYZ010000625.1, forward strand.
CTGGGTCAATGACGAAGGTTTTTCCAGAGGAAATCGCCAGAGAAAGCGCGGCAATAAATCCGGCGAAGATCATGCCTTGCCCAACCGCGCGCAGGCGGTTGGTCCATGGCTCTGGCCGAGCCGGGGTCGACCTTGGCCACCACGCCGAGCATCCGCACAACGCGAACAACGGCAGCAGTCCCAGGCTCATGCACCAGCCAGCGATGACGGCGGTGCGCAATTCTGGCCCGGCAATTTTCAACGCCTTGGTGCCGTAAAAGTCTGATAAAGTCATCAACACCACCGAGCCTAACATCAATGCGAAACCCCAGCGTGGATGCGGTGCATGCAGGTGACGACGCACTGGCCCAAGACCGCCAAGTGCAATGCCGAAGGTCGCCAGCGCGCAGGCCCACATCATGTTCGGCGGCATGGCGGTGCCGAACACCAACCACAGCAGCGGAACCATCACCAGCGGTTTGGCACCGCTCACCGGCACCAGCACGCTGGCATCGCCCCAGGCCAAAGCCTGGTTGGCGCACACGTGCGCTAAACTGCCAGAAATACCAGCTAATAAGCAAAAGCCCCAGGCACCCCAGGACAAACTTGGCGCACCAAGAGCCAACCAAGCAACCAGTCCGCACGCCCCCGTAGTGAGCAGCGACCAGCGCCACAAAGCCGTCCACGCCATGCCGTGGCGGGCGATGGCGACTTTGCCACCAACGAAAAATCCCGCTGATAAAAACGCGGCAAGGATGGCGAAACCAATGTGCATGGGCGTCCGATGGTGAATTACGACGGACCATGCCGACGGACATAAAATCTAGGACATGTCCGGCGGACGCCAAGGGACCGCGACAGAACGTTACATGACGGCTCTCTCCATTTTTCAGTGTGTTGGCCAACCGCCAAGCAAAGGGATTACTTTTGGCTCCGCTGCGTTTCGTGTGGGTTCCATCTATCTCATTGGACAGCTAAAGATGAAATAATCGAACAGGAGGCGCGGAGACGCGGAGATCGGAGGAGGGGAATTTTTATCGGCGAAATGGTCCTTTCCCTCCTCTCACCTCAGCGTCTCCGCGCCTCCTGTTCGATTTTCTCCTCGCTTTGATGAACCCTAAGGACCGAAAAGACCCACACTGAACGCCGCAGAGACTACTTCTTGAACGGCGCGTCTTTATTATAAATCGGCGTGTCCCAACCAGCGATGTCGGCGGGTTTGACGCCTTGGCGAGCGCCGTCGAAATTGAAAGTCACCGGATGGTAGGGGCCGACAAATTCGATGTTTGCAGCGGGCTTGATTTCGGACTCCATGCCGAGGCACCAGAAATGGGCATTGATCAGCATGCGCCGGAAGCCGGGGTTGAGAATATCTTCTGACGCACCGTGGGTGGTGCAGAACACTCGGCTTTTGGCGTTATTTTTGTCATAATTGCGTACCCAAGCGACTGGCAGCTGCTTCTTCAATGGATCCGCCGGGTCATCAATCTTCATACCATTGAGCACTTCGCCACGCGCCAGGATCACGCTATCAGGCATGGGGTTGGCTTCGTAGCCGCCGCATTGTGCATGGACGTTGGTGACCCCGCGCAACACCGAATGTTCGGTCTGCATGGTCTCAAGAATCAGGCGGGAACTTTGCTGGTGATTATCGCCGTAGTGACCGACCCAGTGCTCGCCAAGGATCTGACGACCAAAACCGAATTTGAAATCGTCGCCTTTGTAGCCTTCATTGAAGCGCGCATAGGTGCCCTTAATGCCTTTGAATGCGTGGGTCGAAGTGCGCAGGCCGATCACCGGTCCGCCGCGCTTGAGGTAGTCATCGATGTGTTTGAGCTGCTCATCAGGAAACGCCTGAAAACGAAGGAATACCACCATCAAGTCGGCGGAGGCAAGCGCCTCTAAACCGCTGATGTGGTTGCTGCCCGGCTTGATGAAACCGGTGGCGGGATCCGTGGTGACGAAGAACGAACATTTGAAACCATAGTTCTTGGCCAAAATGCGAGCGAGCGCGGGTAGGGTTTCTTCGCCGCGATACTCATGATCGCCAGAGATGAAAACAATGTGCTTGCCCTTACCAGGGCCGGCGTCGCCTTCCCACACCACGCCGTTGGCGGATTCAGCAGCGCTTGTGTGTACGAATAGTGAAAGAGCAAACAGCGCGATCAGCGCGATATGTCGAGACATGTGAAAGCTCCTCAGTGGACATGGCTAAAGGAAGAAAGTGAAGAAAGCGATCGACTCAGGCAATGATGCCCTTCACCACGTGCCCATGCACATCAGTGAGACGGAAATCGCGGCCAGCTGAACGGTACGTCAGGCGCTCGTGATCGAAGCCCAGCAAGTGCAGGATCGTCGCCTGCAAGTCGTGGATATGCACGGGATTTTCAGTGACTTGATAACCGATATCATCGGTTGTTCCGTAAGTGAATCCACGTTTCACTCCGCCGCCAGCCATCCACATCGAATAGGCGTGGATATGATGATCGCGACCCTGTGTACGACCAAGCGCGGGATTGTTTTCGACCATCGCCGTGCGACCAAATTCGCCGCCATAAATCACCAAGGTGTCATCAAGCAAACCAAGACGCTTAAGATCTTTCACCAAAGCTGCTGCACCTTGATCAGTCAGACCGCAATTCTTTTTGTGATTGCCAGCGACATCGCTGTGGGCGTCCCAGCCTTCGTGATAAATATTTACAAAACGCACACCGCGTTCAATCATCCGGCGGGCCATCAAACAGGCGCGCGCGAATGACGGTTTGTCGGGATCGCAGCCGTACAATTCCAAAGTTTCCTTACTCTCGCTTTTCAGATCCATCAGCTCAGGCGCGGAGGTCTGCAAGCGAAAGGCCATTTCGTATTGAGCCATGCGCGTAGCAATTTCCGGATCGCCCATCAGGTCGAGCCGTGAACGATTCATGCCCGACAACAGATCAAGGGTGTCTTTTTGCAAAGCGACATCGACGCCTGCCGGATTTGAGGTATCCAAAATCGGATCGCCTTGATTGCGCATGCGGCACCCGGACATCACCGTGGGCATGAAACCGCTCGACCAATTCGCTGAACCACCGCTGATACCAGCGCCAGTCGACATCACCACGTAGGCCGGCAAATTCTGCGATTCAGCGCCAAGACCATGCAAGACCCACGAACCGAGGCTCGGACGACCGGGCTGAGCGAAACCGGTATTGAGAAAGAGCTGCGCTGGCGCGTGATTAAATTGATCGGTTTTCATCGAACGAATCAGACACACGTCATCGACGATCGACCCCAGATGCGGCAATATCTCAGCAATGTTCGTTCCGCTTTTGCCATACTGCTTGAACGGAAAACGCGGACCCATCACACCGGCGTCCGAGCGGATGAAGGCAAAACGTTGATCACCAATCACCGACGGTGGCAGCGGCTTCCCTTCGAGTTTTACCAGCTCGGGCTTGTAATCGAACAGATCCAAATGGCTCGGCGCACCGGCCATGAACAGATGAATGACGCGCTTGGCCTTGGGCGCAAAATGCGGTTTTTTCGCCGCGAGTAAGCCGCCGGAGGTGTCTTCACCGCGTAGCAGTGAAGGCGCCGATCCAAGCAGCAGTGATCCAAGCGCCATGCGCCCAAGGTTGACGCCCGTTTGGCGGAACAGAGTGCGGCGAGAAAAAGGAGATTGGTGCGTCATGATGCGCTCCTCAGCGTGAAGAAGGAAACCAAGCAGTGGGACAGATCGATACTCATTCTTTGGTCACAAATTCATCGGTATTCATAACCGCCCGCGCCAAGGCCGTCCACGCAGCGCGCTCAGCCGGATCGCCGTCACCTTTTCCCGCAAGTGCTGCGGGATCGAGTTCTTTGGCGACGAAGCGCGCTTGCTGGCGCGCGACGAACGCCCTCAAACGAGTGATTTCATCCGCGCTTGGCTTGCGTGCTAAACAACGGCGCAGTAATTCGCTCACCCGTGCAGCACTATCTGCGGATTGCTTAATAACCGCCTTGGCCAATCCCTGAGCGGCCTCAATAACCACCGCGTCATTCAGCATCATTAATGCTTGGAGTGGGCTGTTGCTGATCTCGCGCTGAGCGATGCAGAAATCTCCGCTGGGTGCATCGAAGGCGTTGGTCATGGCATACGGCGCGGTGCGTTTCATGAAGGTATACAGGCCACGGCGATAACGGTCTTCGCCAGGTGACACTCTCCAATCCAAACCGCCAAACGCACCTTCGGTGGTGACACTTGCAGGCTGCGGTGGGAATACACTCGGACCACCCATTTTCGCCGACAGCATTCCGGCGGCGGCCAGCATCGAATCGCGGATCATTTCTGCTTCGACGCGAAAGCGAGGTCCACGCGCCAGCAGGATATTATGCGGATCGCGCGCGAGCAGCGCTTGGTCAACCGGCGACGCTTGGCGATAGGTGGCGCTGGTGACGATGAGTTTGTGCAACGCCTTTACCGACCAACCGCGCTCCATGAATTCGACTGCCAGCCAGTCGAGCAATGCGGGATGGCTTGGCGATTCGCCTTGGTAACCGAAGTCGTCAATCGTGCGGACGATGCCGCGACCAAAGAACGAAGCCCAGTAACGATTGACGGTCACGCGCGCGGTCAGCGGATGGTCTCGCGCAACTAACCAGGTGGCTAAACCCAGACGATTCTTCGGCGCATCTTTAGGAAATGGATTAAGGACGCTGAGCGTTCCTGGTTCGACCCGCTCGCCAGGCTGGAGATATTCCCCGCGATGATAGATGAACGTTGGCCGGGTATGTTCAGCCGGACGTTCGACCATGACCAGGGTGGTCGGGAAAGAGCGCAATGAATCATCAAGGCGTTCGATTTCGCTGCGGGCATTTTTCAGTTCTGGCGCATTGGCCAGCCAATGGTTCTTGGCCACAGTGATGTGCGCCGGCGTGCGTTGTGCTGTGGGCATCATCAACACGGCAGCGACCTTCGGCGGCAGCACACCGATGGACGACGGCGGTACATCGGTGGTGACCGAAATGCGATACCGACCAAGACTCGATGCGTAATACCGTTCGAATAACATGCTGATATTCAGTTCGCCGCCCTGTGTGATGGGCTGGCTCAGAACAAACATCGCCGACTGGGCTTGGCCCGCCTGATTGCCAATGCCCCAGCCGGTTTCAGGCTTGCCATCTACCGCTTTTGCGGCGGTATTCCCACCTTCGGCAGCGCTGTGTTCAGCACGCGAAAAAGATAATTTTTGTCCATCCGAAGTAGCGGTGAATTCACAAAGAAAGAAATCTCCTGGATCACCTTCATAGTAAACCCGCCCAGGCCCACCGCCGGATAAACTTTCGTCCGGCAAGGTTTCTAAACGCACTGCCGTCACTCCAGCGAGGTCAGTTTTATAAATGCTGGTGTAAACGTCGCTCTTGGTGATGTCACCTGACGACAGCACGGAATCATCGCTCAACACCTGGAGAATCGGCACCGCAGAACTGGCACTCGCCGGGCGGAGCTGCCGCCAAGTCACCACGGTCTTGCTCTGGTCTGCCAGCCATCGATCAAAAGCCTGATCAGCAGCAGCGAGATGCGCCTTAGGCGTGTTGCGCGCGGGGTCTTCATAACCAAGCGACAGCCGAAAACGGCGGAGGGTATGACGGTCGCCATGCTGTTGCGAAATCGTTACCTGCACCCGCACGCCAGCTGCCGCACGCAGTGGTTCTGTCAGCGCGAAAGTCGCTGTGTGCAGAGCTTTCAGATCACTGCCCTGCACTCCCCAACCGGTCTTTGCTTTACCATCAATTGCACCTTTGACGTCGAACTCTTTTTGTGAAAAATCGGCGGTCGCATCTTTCAGTTTGACCGTCTTCAGTTCACCATCGCGCGGCCCAGCACTAACGGCAATTTGACTGATAACGAAATTGCCACTGGCTGCACGACCAACGGAACGCTCGCCATCAGGCAATGCTTCCAGACGTAGGCCTGAAAATTTCGTCGTCTCACTATCGATGGTTACCGTATAAGTCTCTTTCTCTGCACCATCGCCAGTAAGCAGCCATGAGCCATCTTTTTGCTGTTCGGCTTTTTCGCCACCGGTGCTGGTAAACGTCGCTGCACCAGCCGAATTCCACACGTAGATATCGATCGGATATTGCGCTGGCAAACCGCCGATCAGCTGCGCAATTTTCGTTTGAGCCTCGGCTTGACGTTTCGCAAAATCATCGGGCTTGATCATCGACACGGGTTCGTCGGCATTATTCATCAACGCCATCAATTGAAAATATTCGCGATGGGTGATGGGGTCAAACTTATGCGTATGGCATTGCGCGCAGCCGGTGGTCAAACCCAGCCAAGTCTTGCCGGTAGTCGCCACGCGATCGACCATGGAATAAAAACGGTATTCCAGCGGATCAATGCCGCCTTCTTCATTGAGCATGGTGTTGCGGTGAAATCCGGTCGCGATGCGATCTTGCGTGGTCGCATTCGGCAACAGGTCGCCCGCAATTTGACGAATGGTGAATTGATCAAAGGGCAGATCCGCGTTGATGGAATTGATGACCCAATCCCGCCACGGCCACAGCGAACGTTGACGATCTTTTTCATAACCGTTGGTGTCAGCGTAGCGCGCCAGATCCAGCCACTTACGCGCCCAACGTTCGCCGTAACGCGGTGACGCCAACAAGCGATCGACCAGCTTGGCGTACGCATCTGGAGATTGATCAGCGATAAAAGCATCGACCTCTGTCGGAGTCGGCGGTAGGCCGATGAGATCCAGCGAGACGCGTCGGATGAGCGTTGCACGATCAGCAGTCGGAGACGGTTTTATTTTTTCCTGCTCTAAGCGCGCAAGCACAAATTGATCAATCGGATTCGCCACCCAAGCCGCATCGGCAACTTTCGGTAACGCAGCCTGCTGCGGTGCCATAAAGGCCCAGTGTGGTTGATAATCCGCGCCGCCGGCGATCCACCGTCGCAGGATATCTTTTTCTTTCGCGTTCAGTTCTTTCTTCGCCGCCGGTGGCGGCATCAGATCATCTTCATCGGTGGTGAAGATGCGCTTGATCAATTCGCTGTCGTCTGGCTTGCCCGGCACCACAGCGATTTCGCCCGATTTTGCCGGAGTGGTTGCCGAAATACGTTCATCCAAACGTAGCTTGCCCTTCAACGTCTGGTCGTCTGGCCCGTGGCACTTAAAGCAATGATTGGCCAAGATCGGGCGCACTTCCGCTGAAAAATCAGGCACCGCTGTGTCTGCCGCCGTGACAGTCGCAGCAAAAACGATCATGAAAAACAACGCAGATAATCGAGTCGACATGGCAGGTCCAAGAAGGTGGTCGAAGGGTATCCGTCGAACGGGCACAAAGACGTTGCTGATTACGGCTGAGCGGCAGTTTCCGTTGAGGGAAACTGCCGCTCAAAAAACAAAGCCTGCGTAGGCAGCAACTCAGAAATCGTGGTCAGCAATATTATCTTTGGTGAATACCAGCAAGTTGTTGAGACGAACTTGGTCGCCAACCACCGGTTTGCCGCCAAGGCGACCAGCTTTCAATTCAGTCACTCCTGGCTTGAGCGTGCCGTCAACCAAGGCACGCGCCGCCAACACGGTCAAATAACCAAGATCTTTGGTATTCCACAATACCACTGATTTTACCGTGCCATCCAAGACGTAAGCCTTCATCGCGTTGGGCGTCGACAGGCCGGTCACCAGGACTTGGCCCGCTTTACCGGCTTGCTTCACCGCTTCAGCGGCGCCTGGGAAGGCGACTGAACTGATGCCGAAGATGCCCTTCAAATCGGGATAGGCTTTCATCAAATCTTGCGCCACCTGGAAGGCGATCTTCTGATCTTCGTTGCACGGTTTGATGGCAACCAATTCTAGTTTGGGATAGGTGGTGCTCAGGCGCGCTTTCATCGCTTCGATCCAGGCGTTCTGATTCGCCGCCGTGAGCGAAGCGGTGATGATGGCAATCTTGCCCTCAGCAGTGCCCAGATCTTTGGCCATCGCGTCGACCATCGCTGAGCCGATTTGTTCCGAGGTCGCTTGATTGACGAAAAAGTCGCGCGTGTCGGGCGCGCCGTCAGCGTCCCAGGTGATGACGCGAATACCTTTCGCGCGGGCCGCTTTCATCGC
>JANMYZ010000627.1:0-3246 GCA_031382605.1 Planctomycetota bacterium
CCATTAATGAATGCGCTGACGGTATCGCGCGAAGCGGTTGGCAATCCGGTGTTGGCCAACGCGCTGGTCGCGGCCACCGAACGTGTGCGCCAAGGCGAATCGCTGACCACGGCTTTAGCGAACATGGGCACCATGCTGCCGCCGACCGCTCTCGAAGCGCTCGCCGTTGCTGAGAGCAGCGGTCGCCTACCTCAAGAATTATTACGTTTAGCCGACGCCAGCGAACGTGACCTCGACCGTCGTCTTCGTACGCTAGTTTCCCTTGCTGAACCGTTGCTGTTGCTCGTCATGGCCGCCCTCGTCGGCACCATCGTCATCGGCATGTTACTTCCCATCTTCGACCTCTGGAGCGCCATAAAATGATTCAATGTCCGATGTCCTATGTCCGATGTCCGATGTCGCTTTGTACGCCAAGTTCGCGCGGGATCGGGCATCATCGTCTCACACAACACGCCGGAAATCCAATGCCGAACAGGACCACGCAACACCACCGTACACCAGACATCGGACATCGGACATCGGACATCGGACATCGAAAGGACATCGGACATCGGACATCGGACGTCGGACAGGCGAGAAGCGCCTTTACCATTCTCGAACTGCTCCTCGTCTTAGTGATTCTTGCCGTGCTGGCTGGTATTGTGGGCTCGCGCTTTGTTGGTCAGAGCCAAGCGGCGAAAGTCAAAGCGGCGCGCACGCAGCTCACCAATTTCACGCTCGCGATTAACCGCTTCGAGTTGGATGCCGGACGGTTTCCAACCACCAGCGAAGGGCTGCGCGTACTGGTGGAAAAACCCAGCGGCGATAGCTCAAAAACGTGGTCAGGGCCGTATCTGGATGGCGACGTGGTACCCAAGGATCAATGGGAAACGCCGTGGAATTATCGCCAGCCAGGTCAGCACCGTCCAGAAGGTTTTGATCTGTGGTCCAACGGCCCGGATCAACGTGAGGGTGGCGAAGACGACATCGCCAATTGGACCAAGTAATGCACGCGGAACGCGTCGTGAGGTGGAGCCAGCCAGGACTACCACCGGGTTCAATACGTTATCCGGCACTCAAAGTGCCGGGCTATTTTCGCGTCGTCCCGCTGGGACGAAAAGACAGATCGGGGTACGAGATTCTCTCTGCGCCCCGGAAGGGGCAGCACGAAAATAGCCCGGCACTTCAGTGCCGGGAATCACGGCGTTGCGAATATAGTCCTGGAGGGACGGCTGAAATGAAGGTCTGCAATTCAGCCGTCCCTCCAGGACTATCATTTCGTTCTATACGTTACCCGGCACTCAAAGTGCCGGGCTATTTTCGCGTCGTCCCGCTGGGACGAAAAGGCAACGCAAGGCACCAAGGGCAGGAAAAATTTCTAACACGATTGACCGCGAAGCGGAAAATGTCGCGCACGACGACGACATCCGCTTTTACCCTGCTCGAATTAATCTTAGTGCTGGTCGTGCTCGGTATTGGTTCTGCCATTGCTGGTGCGCGCCTGAGTGGGATTCGTGGAACGGTCGGTGTTGATTTGGCGGTGCAACAACTGCTGGATCAAACGCGACGCTGCCAGCATCTTGCTGCCACTAACGGACAGGTGGTGCGCTTACGTTTGGACCTACAGGCTCAGACGTTGACGGTGATGATGCTTGATGATGTCCATGAACGCTTACCCAATGATCATCAAGCTGAGCACATCTCATTGGCCACGAGCGCCGATGCGCTGACCATCGCCTTCGAACGCAGTGATGCGGTGGCCTCGCGCACGCGCACCACCAACGGCCCCAATCCGCGTCACACCAATGGTAAATCCAACCAAGACCTGGTGGATCTGTTGTTCTCGCCGGATGCACGCTGCGATCCTGCGGGAACGGTGACGGTAACGTCGAAAACCAACAGCGCTGCGGTACGCATATTTGCTGGTGCGCGTATTCCTGAACGTGTTGCTGAGGTGAATGAAAAGCTCAACCAAGGGCAGTTGCGATGACCTCGCGCGGCGCTTTTACGTTGCTCGAAGCGCTGATCGCGATCGTGGTGGTTGCCGTGGTTTTACCGGTGGCGCTGGCTGGGGTCAGCGCGGCTCTGCGCGGCGCGAATCAGGTGCGGTATCAGGATCTTGCTCTGCGCGTGGCGCAATCGCGGGTCGCGGCGCTGGTCGCTGATGGCTCATGGCAAAAAAGTGGAACCGCTGGTACCTGTGATCCGTCCATCGATGGACAGGATGCCGTCGGCCTGCGTTGGCAAATGAACGTGACCAACTGGCGCGACCCCACCGTTCGCACGCTGCGCTTCACGGTGTCATGGGGCACCTTTGATGCCGGACAAAGCGTCAGCCTCGAAACGTTGGTGACGCCACCAAACGCTGGTGACGCGTGAAACGTTCTCGTCGATTCGTTGCGTCATCATCGGCCATATCAACGCCTATGGCAGGCTTTTCGTTGCTCGAAGTCATTCTTGCGCTGGCGATTGTCGCGTTGGTGTTGGCCGCGATCACGCCCGCGCTGATCGGTACGTTGCGGGCACAGCGTCAGGCCGCGCGTGTTTTAGAACCATTAGTGCATGAGCAGCTCGCGCTGGCGATGTTGCGAGACGATCTGATGAGCGCACCGCTGGCGAATGGTTCGGTGTCGCAAGCGTTCGTGGTTGAAAACGATCAAAGCAACGGTCGTCGTGGTGACACCGTGACGATGTTCCACCACGCACCTCCGCCGCTGCCGCCAAGGGTGGCCATACGCGAAGCGGAAATCGGCCAAGCCGTCATTACCTGGACGCTCCAAAAGGCGGAAGATGGCCGTGGTTTAGCGTGGACGCGTAGCCGTCGCGCCAACTTGCTGGCCACCGGCACCGTTGCCGAACCGCTTCCCGAAGTCTTGCTCGACCACGTTGCTGAGCTAACCGTGGAAACGCTCTCCGGCACCACCTGGAGCCGGACGTACAATAGCGATACGAAAAATGGTATTTTGCCGTTGGCAATCCGCGTGACTTATGCGCTGTTGAACAGCGACGGTGAAACGGGACCGCGCCATCAAGTGATCATCGATTTGCCAATGGTCGCCCTTGATCCGACGCAGGCAGGTGGGGCATGAACACGTTGTGCGGTTATGAAAGACCAGGAATCGTCAGAAGAAAAGGCATGGTCTTCCTGCTCGCCCTGGTGGTGGTCTTGGTGGTGTCGAGCGTCGCGGTGGTCATGGCTTCCGGAGCCGGCGTTCGTCTGCGTGCGCAAGATGACCTCGTCGGTCGCACGCAAGCACGCCAAGCGGC
>JANMYZ010000188.1:0-2710 GCA_031382605.1 Planctomycetota bacterium
GACTGAATTGCGTGGGATCGAATGGATTTGCAGGAAGCGGCTGAGGCCGTACTGACAGTGACCACCGTTGTCCGGTGGTGGCTAATCCATCAGTACGAAGCGCGGTCAGCTGTGGTGTAACAACCGCAGGCGAAGTCGGCGGTGGAAATTGAACCGCGCGCACTTTCAGCATGGCTTTACTGGCCTGCGTTGACCAGAAAAAAAGTCCGGTGCCTGCGCCTTGCTCCGCAGTGGCCGTGGTCCATTGGCCGCGATCCCTCATCGCCTGCAAAGCTCCTGGGCCGGTGAGGGTAAATTCGACCGTTTGGGTTCCGACCGTCAGCGTGCCTGGACGAAGTCCCTGAAACCAGCGCCCATGTTGATCAACGACAAAAACGCCGACGCCAAGATCGGCAGGCGCGTCCGCCGGAACGTCGATGACCGCTCGCAGCGTACCAATGGGGATGTCCGTTGGTTTGGTTAACCGCAGCAACGTGGTCAGCGGAGATTGCAGCGCCACGGAGCGCGCCGCTTCGTCAGCTGCGGACAGCGTCAGCTCGAACAGTCCCAACATTCCTATGATGACGAATGAAATCACGCGCATGGGCGATAGACTTGTGCTCACAGAGCTCCTTCTACCGGCAAAAAAGCGGCATGATCGACGATGAAAGGCAGGCTGCTTGATGTCAGGTACGATACGACCACAGACGAACGTCTGTGGTCGTATCTTTCTTATGACTTCTGCAACGGCGACATCGTCTGCCCGCAGCGGCAAACCACCGTCGAGCGATTTTTTTACAGGCGCAGGCCAAGCTGAAGGCCGAGCGTCATGCCTTGAATGGTCAGATCGGTGTCGAAGGTCGAACTGGCGCCCTCAAGTTCACTCTTGCTGGTGCCGTACATGTAGCCCATCTGCATGCCAACCTGAATGCCGTTTTTCCAGGTGTAATAAGCGGCGCCGCGCACGCCAACTTCCCAATACAAGCCCGCACTGCTCGCCCCGGCAAGATCGTAAGTGAGGATGCCTAGTCCGGCGCCAAAATAGGGATTGATTTCAATGTGAAAACCATCGTCGAGCAACCACGCTAAACCAGGATGCACGGTCAATTGATAAGAACGGAAATCCACTGCCGCTTCGTAATTGTAAAGACTAAGGCCTGACGGCGCAGTGTTGGATTCGATCACGGTATGATTGGTACTGGCTTCTAAACCCAGAATGAAGTCACCGTTTTGCGACAAACCACTCCAAGGAGTCATCCACATCACCCCGGTGCGACCAGACAGATCCCAGTTGGTCTCGGCACGAAAATTACCCGGATTCGTCTGATCGGAATCATCGATGATACTGATCCGTGCCGTTGCTGGCAGCATGCTGTAGCTCAACCGCCAGTCGTTGATGTACGTCGGGTCGAGCGCGCGTTCCTTGGCCATGGCGGCATTGAAATCATCATCGTCGTCATCGTCCGCCGCTTGAGCCCCGGTGGCTGCGAACAACACAAGTGAAGCGATACCAAGATGGCGAGCGACGGCTGGGAAATCCACTTTGGCGAGGGGCAGTGTAATCATGGGCGCCCTTCTAGGTCGACCCCCATCCCCCTCAAGTGAAAGCTGGAGGCCGGCGTTTGCGGTTGAGCGTACAGTCGACCACCCAGGGACGCGACGTGACCTGGCTCACAGTGTAGCCAAGCCCTTGCTCGTTCGCTTTTTTAGCCCTGCCGAGCTTGGCGTTGCAATTCGTAGAGGAAATCCTGCGCTTGGCGCGGACTCAGGCCATCCAACTCAAGATCTTTGAGTCGCTTCGCGATCGGATGTTCGGTCGGAGCGACGGTTGGGTTAAACAGCGTCAGCTGGAGCGCAGAGCCCTCAGCAGCGCGGGTGACGGGAGTCGCGCGGCTCGTCAGGTCGGTATTTACCCCTTCAAGCGAGTGGAGTACTTCGCGCGCCCGTTGAATCACGGCTGCTGGGACGCCTGCCAAACCAGCGACGTGGATGCCGTAACTGCGAGTCGCCGCGCCAGCGACAATCCGATGCAAAAACACCACGGTGTCGTCTTGCTCAGCAACGCTGACGGTCAAATTGCAGATTCCAGGCCGGTCAATCGCAAGATCAACTAACTCGTGATAATGCGTGGCAAACAACGCCCGACAGCCAATGCGATCATGCAAATGTTCGGTGATCGCCCACGCTAAACTGACACCGTCATACGTCGACGTGCCGCGTCCGACTTCATCAAGCACCACCAAACTACGGCGCGTGGCATGGTTCAAGATCGCCGCCGTCTCGGCCATCTCGACCATGAACGTCGACTGCCCCCGCGCCAATTCGTCGCCCGCCCCAACGCGAGTAAAAACGCGATCCACCACCCCGATGTGGGCCGATGTCGCCGGCACAAAAGATCCTGCCTGAGCCAAGATAACCGCCAATGCTACCTGTCGAATATACGTAGATTTTCCCGCCATATTCGGCCCAGTGATGATCGCCAGCTTTGCTGGCCGAGCTACGAGCTGCGAGCTACGAGCTGCGAGTTCACCCGCGAGCGGAGCTACGAGCTGCGAGCTACGAGCTGCGAGTTCTGGCTGTCCGGATGTCAAACTCGTAGCTCGTAGCTCGTAGCTCGTAGCTGGTTGTCCCAGTGACGTAGCTGGTTGTCCCGGTGTCAAACTCGTAGCTCGTAGCTCGTAGCTCGTAGCTGGTTGTCCCAGTGACGTAGCTGGCTGTTCAAGTGTCAAAC
>JANMYZ010000674.1:0-1601 GCA_031382605.1 Planctomycetota bacterium
CCGCAATACAGCGCGTTCAGCAGATCGTTATCTACGTTGCTGCGCGTGTGCAGATGGTTGGTGAGATTTTCTTCCTGTGCGATTGCCGTCAGCGTCGCATCGAGTGGTTCGCCGATCTTGATCAGGTGCATATTGTCATGATCGCGCAAGCGGCGCAGCGCACCCATGATGCGCAATACGCCTGGGCGATTTTTGTACCAATGATTACCGCCGACGTGCAATACATATGGCTGGTCGCTGGGAATGCCAAGATTGGTAAGAGCCGTGACGACGGCGGAGCGCGGAAGCGGATGATAAGGATGATTGAGACCGTTAGCGACCAGCGCCGTTCGCTCAGGAGCGAGTCCAGCAATGCGCTGCACATCGGCTTGGGTTGCGCGTGAAACGCACGCGACCAACGGCGCAGCGCGTAATCCTTTGAGCACCATGTTCTGTAGTTGTCGGCCACTCCAGCGGGTGTGATTTTCAGGAAATTCACCGAGCGCGGAACGCACCGCCAAGAGATCGTGACAGGTGACCACCAGCGGTTTTCCGGTGAGATGATGGCAGTAACTGGCATTGGAATGGTCGACGATGTGGACGACATCGTGGTCCTGCGCCGCACGACGAAGGAGAGCGGGAAAGCGCAGTAATTTATCCGCGTAACCGAGCCATTTTCCTAGCCCTGATGCCGATGAACGATTACCGATAAAATGCGATTCTGGATAGATCAAGGTAGCGACGAGTCCGCGCTGACGCAATTCTCGCAGCATCAAATCGCCGAAGCGCAACATGCTTTGTTGACGATCAGGTGGATAGTTGCCGACCAAAAGCACGCGCGGTGGGTTCATGCGTTTGCTTGATGGGTTGGGTATGAAATTTTCAACTGAGTTCAGTCTCTGCGCTGGTGTTGATGGCGGCCAAGGTCAAGCCGGTAAAGATAAAGCCGTAGCCATTGACGGTTCCTTGCATGGTCATCTGACCGATGAGCAAAAGCGGGATGCAAAAGCTGCACAACAGCAGCGGCACGGCATCCTGTCGCGCACGGATGCAGCAGATACTTTGCCACAGCATCCAAGCACTGAGAATGAAACGCAGGCCCATAAATCCGAGTCCAAAAATCAGTCCTGTCTCAAGCACGACGCGAGGAAATTCATCTTCCGCCATGGTGAATGCTTGTTGACCAGTTGCTGCCAGAGATCCACCGCCGGTGCCTGCGCCTAAGCCCAAACCGAATAATCCCGATTCTTCGCCGACCGTGAAACCAGCAAGAAAACTCCACAGAAAACGTTTGCCGCTGTCTTCATGTTGCGATGCGATCTGACTTCGTTCGGCCATTTGATCAAGGGCCTGCGGATAGAAGACCATTAATCCACCAATGAGTCCGACGGTCATGCAGATCACACCAGCATGCACCGCTAAACGTTGGCTCGCGAGTGGACGAACAGTTTCGCAGGCGAAGGCGAGGAGACCGGTTACGGCAGCATGCATGAACGTCATTCGTGCACCGCTGGTGGCAAGGCAGGTGGCCGCTCCGGCGGCGCCGAAGGCCACCAGCCATTTAGAACATCCTCGGGTAAACGCTGCTGCGGCAAGGCAGGCCAAAGTGGCCCCGACGAAGC
>JANMYZ010000709.1:0-11254 GCA_031382605.1 Planctomycetota bacterium
ATGCATCAACTCTGCTTCGGTCAAACCGGTCGCTTCATTGCCGAACACAAGAGCAAACGTCGACGCATGTTTACGTGCTAAAAAACCAGGTATTTGCGCCAACGATAACGCTTCGCCATGGTCCTCGCCACGCGGGCGGGCGCTGGTGCCGATCGCTATCGAGCAGCCGGTCAGTGCTGATGACAGATCTGGGAAGACGGCGGCGCCTAAAAGCAGCGCTTGAGAATGAGTCGAAAACATCCGCGTTTCATCTGAGTTCACCGCACACACCGGCGCCACCAAACGCAGATCGGTAACGCCCAGGTTTCCGCACAACCGCGCGACCATGCCAAGATTTACCGGACCTTGGGTACGAACCAAAACAACACACGCGTTACTCAGGATGCCAGGCATTGACGCAGCCTCTCGTTCGATTCGTCGACGCAACTGAAGACGTGGGCCAGCTACCGACGAGCAAAGAGCGAGCAAAGAGCACAGGGAAAACGGCTACGGCCACCTTGCGGCACAGATGGTTTCTGCCACCCTGCCGAACATGACTGATGACGATAAAATTCTCCGTTTTCCTGGTGCCAACAGTCGTCCCGTAGAAAAAAGTGGACGTCCAAATAGCAAAGCGCCAGAGCCAACTCTCAGTTCGACGGCGGCGCCTGGGCCTGACGGTTTGACCGAGGACCAGCGCAAAGCCATGCAGATCGTTCTCAGCGGTATGAGTTTTGTCGTGATCGGCATCAAACCGTCCGGCGGCGGAGCTGACTTTTTCACCGCCGTGCAGGGTGATCCCGCCGAATTGCGCAATGCGCAAGATCATCTTAGTGGAGTCATTGAGCGCGCGTTCAGTCGCAAAGGTCTGTAACCGACTTTCACGCGGCGCGACGTCAAAAGGCCGCTGTTATCGGCCTTTTAACGGCCTTTTGTCCGCGTTACACTTCTCCGCCCTGTTCATCCCACGACGCGATAGCGCGTCGAGTCGTCGAATTCAAAGTCATCGCGCGTCAGCCAGACGCCGTTATCGAACTCCAAATCATAACAGAACCCAGGGTCACCGTTATCGCGCTCTTTAGCGATTCCGGTGATACGACCAATGCTGCCCGGCGCGGTCAGGAGCTCTTCGCCTTCGTTGTCGAGTTCGGTTTCACCCAACAAGGTGACGATCCGGGTTCCGCGTGACAGGGGATGATTGAGAGGGGTGTGGGCCATGGCGCGCACAGGGTGACGTCCTGATGATGATCGTCAAATGTGGGCTCTGCGCCGATCGCGTTCCGTTAACGAAAAACCCAGGATGTCTCCATCCTGGGTTTGACCGACATAAATGCCGTTTTTCATCGTGTTTTTCGCCACTGTTTTCGCCGCTGTGGGGGAAACAGTGGCGGAAACAGTGGCGGAAACAGTGGCGGAAACAGCAGCAGACAGCGAATGATTACTTCTTGGCCTTGGCGTCAGCCTTCTTGGCCTTAGCGGCATCCTTAGCGGCGGCGAGAGCAGCCTTGACGACGGCGGCTTGTCCTTTGAGGACGGCCATCTTCGACTTGGTTTTGGAAAGTTTAGCGGTGAGTGAGGCGATGGAGGCCATGGTGGTCCTTTGTGGGTGAAGCGGTATCCCATCGTATTTTTTTTACTTTCCTAATAAAATTATAATTTATCACGCAGAAAAACACACACGTGACCTCCTTGTCTTATAGCGCTTGCTCCGCGATCTGAAAAACAAAAGCCCGAAAAATACTCTGCCGTAAGCGAAAATGGCGCTCTCGTCTGACGATTGCGAAAGGCCTCTTGGGGCTGATCTCCCACTCTTACCACTCTTCGCGCACCGGTTCTGCGCACCTCCTTTTCTGCGTTTTTTCGCACTACTCCCTTGGATTCATGACTTTAAACGGCAGCATCTCGACCTCGCTTGCGACCGCACAGCGACGGTCTTTCTTGAACCACGCGCACGAGTGCTGCCCATGCAAACCGTTATTTTGATTCGCCACGGCTACCCCAGTTCCTGGGATGAAAAACTTAAAGCCCGTGGAATTCCGGCGCATGAGCGACTCGACGCTGGTTTAGCTGACATTGGCAAGCAACAGGCGCGCCTGAGCGCTGAGCATCTTCTGACTTCTGGCGGCGTGGACGTCGTGATCAGCTCCCCTTTCCGTCGCTGTTTGGAAACGGCGGACGCCATCGCCACGGTCTGCAAAGCTGAGATCGCCCCCGATTGGCGAGTCGGCGAAGTGCTGTTGTCGCAGGTATTCGGTAGTCCGTTTAGTCCAACCAGCGCGATGGATCCCGAGTGGTCGTCACGACGCGAAGGGGCCGGTAAACCAGCACATCCCGAGTCCGATCGCACCATTCAAGAACGAGTGGCCAAATTCGTGACCGATCTCAAAAGCCGAAAGCCATTGGCGCAGCGCATCGTGGTTATTTCACACGACATTATTTTGAAGGAATTGTTTAAACTCATGAACGGTCGCGCGCCCACGGTCGACTGGCATCCTTGCGCCATAACGATCTTAACGCGAGCCAAGCCCAATGACCGCCAATGGAAACTCGTGGGAGGACTCGCGGGGCACCAACATTTAGGGAGCGATGATCGCTCAGAACCGGTCGAACAAATCGTGCATCGCTATCATCCCATGGATAGTCGTTCATAAGAACAATGCTCACGTGAGCGCTGTTTCAGCGCTGTCGCTAAAGGTCATGAAACGAGCGCACGAACGATCAACCATTGATTCCGCTATGCGCTGAACTCTGGATGTAAGCGTCGTACTAAGACACCAAATCCAAAGCCGACCACCAATAGCAACAGACCAACAAGAATGCTTATGGTCGGGTTTTCTGGAGCGCTCAGCGCGATAAGGACGAGCGGTAAAAACAGCATAATATGCACGGGTAAACGAAATAAGCGCCAATACCCCACGGCAATGATCGCCCACCATGCAATGCCCCACTGCATCACCGCACCTGGGAAACGCCCCATCGTCAGGCCAATCAAGCCCAACATAAATGGCAGGCCTCCCACATAAATTTGTTGATGACCAAACAACACCATCAGCACACCTCCCAGCGGCCCTAAACAGGCGAGTACGGCCGCAAATAGCGCCGAGCCCATAGTGCGCTCCAATGCTCGGCCGATGACCAGCATGACCAGCATTTCTGCCATCAAAATCCACCAATGCGAATGCACGAAAAGATGTGACCACAATTGCCATATGTCGAACAGCATCGGATCGCCGTAAAGGCTCCATGACGCCGAAACAAGCGTGACGCCAACAAACAAGCCTTGTGGCACATAACCAAACTTAAGGTTCTGATCGAATGCGACGACTCGCTCACAGACAAACACCACTAAAACCAGAGCTAGCCAGAGCCAGACTATTGGCGTTGCTCGCTTTGGGATAACGCCACGTAAAGGCTCCACCGACGAAGGAATCAGCAGCATGCTATTGGCTGACCGCAACGAAGGGCGCACGGTCCAACCACGGTGCCAGGGGCGTGACGTGGGCAAGCAGCTCGGTGTGCAACGGCGACGTCGCAGCAGCGACGATGGAGCGACGCAACAACAACGCGTCAACGGAACCACGATAATCGGTTGCGACGCCACCACCGCAGCGCACTAGCAGCTCTCCGGCAGCGGTGTCCCACGGATGAATTCCCAATTCATAATATGCATCCAGTCGTCCGACCGCTACGTAAGCTAAATCCAATGATGCTGCCCCTGCCCGGCGTTGGTCATCACATGCTTGCTGAACAGCACCGAATACCTGAAGCGCTGGTTCGTGTACGGCCGGCGAGCGAAAGGGCATTGCCGTAGCCACCAATGCTGAGCGTAAATTTGCGCATGCAGACGTTCGTCGAGCATCGTGGTTTAACCACAATCCCTGGCCACGTTCGCCAAAAAATAACTCCTCGGCAATCGGGTCATATACCACGGCAACAACGGGCCCCTGCGCATCACAAAAAGCGATCGAGACAGCAAATTGAGCGATGCCATGAATGAAGTTGGTGGTGCCATCAATCGGATCAATGATCCACAATGCATCGCCGTTTAATCGTTGGCCACTGGATCCGCTTTCTTCGCCAAGAACGTAATGCTGCGGATACTGTTGGTGAATCTGTTGAATAATCGCGTTTTCGACCAACGCGTCTGCCTGACTGACATAATCCCGATCCGCTTTGGTTCGTACCTCTTTACGCGTCTCTTGACGCGACATCGCGAGAAATTGCTCACGCGCTATGGCCCCACCTGTTTTTGCCAGGGTGATAATAAATGAGCGTAAACTGGTCATGGTGAGAATGGTCAGATCACCATCGATAAGGCAATCGTAGGTTACCGACGACCTCGCCAATACGCTCATCATCCTTTTGAGCACTCCTGACGACTAAGCCGTTTGACGCCTGTCTTTTTTTCATCGCGTCGTTTTTTCACACTATTTCGCGTCTTTCTATAAAATATTAGCACGCCGTTGACACGCGCATGGTTGCCCCGCACGCTTGTAAGATGTCCATTACAAGTCCAGATTCTGCTCTCGAGCATCTTACTGCTGGCGCTTTGTTTCCACCCATTGGGCTACCGATACACGTTAATACACCGACGCATCAAGATGACATTCCTTTACACGACCACGACTTCATGGAAATCGCCGTCGTCTTAAGTGGAGTAGGTGTCCATCGCACGATCCACGGAGAATCTCCCATCGCTGCTGGGGACGTTTTTATTTTGCACCCAGGACAGTGGCACGCTTATGAACGAAGTCGTTCACTTCACTTATATAATTGTTTAATCGGTGTCGACTTACTGACGCGCGAACTTGGCTGGACTCGAACCGACGCACTTTTAGCGCCTTTATTGCCATCACGTTTGCCAGTCCCTGGTCAATCATCAACGTCAACCAGCCAAGGTGTTGTTACCTTACATCTTGAATCCAAAGCTCTCGAAAACTGTCAGCGTGAGCTAGAAATATTACGCCAACTCTTGATCCAAGCAGACCCCCTGCGTGCACGCGCTGAGGTCATTGGTCGGCTGTTGCTGATCTTGTCACTGCTCAGTCAAGCGTACATGAGCAACCCGGAAACGCGCGCAGAGCGAAGCCGCGAAGCTGACTCCAATGTCATTAAAGCCATTCATGCACTTGAAGACCGCTTAGATTATGATTGGGGATTAGTTGAACTTGCCGAATTACTCTCCCTCAATCGTTCTTATCTTGTAAGGCTCTTTAAGCGCCACACCGGCCAATCGCCAATGGCCTGGTTAGCTCGGCGGCGAGCGGAAAAATCTGCCGTCTTACTGCTTACAACAGATATGCCCATTGCCGCTGTAGGAAAAATGGTTGGCTGGCAGGATCCCAACTATTTTGCTCGACGCTTTCGTGCCGCCTTTGGTCAAACCGCACGAGAATACCGTCAACAACTACCGCGTCCGGCCTTCGTTCGCACCACTGACGATTGGATTCAATGGTAAAATGGTTCCATACTTTGGTGATCGACACGCACACCGCCGATCCCCGTGCGCCTCTTTCTGTGGCCTGTTACCTATCGCCCATAGCCTAAACACATGATCATTCGCGGCCTACATCTTCCACTCACCACCTATCGTCGTCGCCGAACCCAGGCAACGAAACTCATTGCCCAACAATGCGAACGCTCGGTGCCTTTGCTGCTGATTGGTTGCGATGAACATCGTTTACGTACCACGCGGCAAGATCCTTGGTTTGATTATTATAGTGGCTGCAACGAACCTGAATCCGCGTTACTTCTCGACCCGCACGCGCAGGGCGGACGCGACACCCTCTTTTTAAATTCCGGAGACCCCAAACGTATCGTGTGGGATGGCCAGCGCCTTGGACCCGATGATTTCGCGCGTCGAACACATGGCGTCCACGCCGTGGCGGCACATGACCAATTAATAGCACGGATACATTCCGCGGCCAAGCATGCCGGGCATCGAATCGCTATGCTCAGTCGTGAACGTGAACCAGGATTTCAAGCAGAGCAATTTTCCTTGTGGAAAAAGAAGCTTCGCGGCATTGAAGTCATTAACGTCGAATCGTCGTTGGTGCATCAACGAATGTATAAAGACGCCGATGAAATTCTGTGGCATCGCAAGGCTATTGACATCACTCGGCGTGGTTTACTCGCCACTTTACCAAGAATTCCTAAGCTTCGCACCGAAAGCGAAGTCGCCTGCGAATTAACCATGCATTATCGCAAGGTTGCCTACGGACCATTAGCCTTCCCACCTATCGTTGGTAGCGGAGCCGCCGGTGCGACTTTACATTATCCGTATAATGACCAGCCGTTGCAGCGAGGACGCCCCTTATTAATGGATTCTGGCGCCACCGCAGGTGGCTATTGTGCTGATGTCACACGTACCGTGCCACAACATGGTAAATTCACGCATAAACGCTTTCGCGAAATCTATGAGCTTGTTTTGCATTGTAACACGCTTGGCCGTCAAAATGCCAAGCCGGGAATTTCCCGTGAAGAACTCAATGACCTTGCTTGGAAGCCCATTATAGATGCTGGCTTTACCCGTCATCATGGTCTTTGGCATCATATCGGTTTAGACGTTCATGATCCAGCAGACTACACGGTACCGTTGAAACCTGGCATGATCATTAGCAATGAACCCGGAGTTTATTTACCTGACGAAGGTTTTGGTGTTCGCATCGAAGACGATCTTTTGATTACAAAAGATGGCTGTGATGAGCTTACCAAGGCCATTCCTAAGACGATTACAGACCTAGAAACGGTTATGAGAGGGTAATTTTGCGACACACGGTTGTCTGTCACAAGAGCGATCTATCCTCTAACTTATTACGGGAGACACATGGATTGGGAAGGTAAGATTATCACCTCGCATTTGACCTGTTCGGTCACTGGCCGAACCTTGATGCCAGGTGAATCGTTTTTTTCTGCCCTCATCATGAAAGATGGGCTTTTTCAACGTTTGGACTTTAGTTCCGTTGCTTGGACGACTCAAGAACAAGGCGGTTTTTTGAGTTGGTGGCGTCAAAAAGTTTTACCGCCAGGAAATGTATCTAAACCATTTAAACTTAACGCTACGACGCTGGCTCAAATATTTACCAACATTAAAGATGCTCGAACACGTTCTCAGCAATGTCTCGCCTATGTTGTTGCATTAGCCTTAGTGCGAGCACGTAAGCTTCATTTCATAGAAGTCCGCTCTGAGGGCGATCATCAAATTCTTTTAATTCAAGATCGTACTGCGGGTTTAATTCATCGTATTCGTGATCCTCATCTTGGTATCAATGAAGAATCTGATGTGTTAAATAACTTACTCGCACTTACCAACGGAGGTGAATCTGTCGAATAGTATTTTACTATAACCGAATTTTATTAAAATTCATGAAATGGACGGGTTGATGTTCTCCATAAAGAGCGTTCCCCATGGGGAGGGCACTTGGATAAATGATATTTCTGGTCATTTTACTTTTGTCTTCTGGTTGTTTAATTCTGAAGTAGTCTCCTTTTCCGTATGGTAGTTTATTTTCATTGTTCCGTCGTGAATTTTTATTATTTTTTACCACAGACTGACTACTATTATCTGCGGTAGCTAACTGATTACGTAAATTTTGTAAGCGCTCTGAATTAACGGCATTAGGGTTTTCCATTAAAATACGGTCTAATTCTGCCACTGTACTGCCACTGTTCGTAAGTTCACTAAGGCTAGCGCCAGATAATGTTTCAGCTCCTGCTCCTGCTAGATCAGTTGCTGCGTCGCCAACCACACTTTGTGGTGCTAATACTGTTCCTAAAATAGAATTTGTGCACCCAGTTAATAAAAATAACTCACCCATCAAAACGATCAGAATAATAAATTTCATGGTTCCATTGTTTATTTGCCGCAACAACGGCAATAGCGATACTTATATATCAATACTGACCCATAACGGGCATACTTATAGGCTTTCTCAATCGCCATATCGAAGCGTCTAAAATATGGCGAAAGCTACCTTCATGATTCTCTTTTAGCCCTGTCACGACATCAAACAGATACCCTAAAAGAGGAAATATGATGAAAAGTCCACTTTTCATCCCTTTTACTCGCTTTTTGCCCTTCTCTTTAGACAGAGCTAACTTCCTAACTGAATGAACCTTAGATAGTTTTAGACGTTTTTGACACGCAGAGGATGAGGAGTAGGATAGTTAACTATGACAGATGTATTGACTACCAAACCACTCCTTCTGCGCTGTGATCGACAGGATCTCCTATCAGCTATTCAAGCTGCTGATGCTGTTGTCCCTTCAAACAGCACAAAGCCGATCCTTACTAATTTATTGTTTGATGCTAAAGTTGATCAACTAGAAGTCATTGCTACGGACTTACAGGTTGGACTACGTTCAGTTGTTCAGCGTGTTCAAATTGAAAATGTGGGTCAGGCAGTTGTTCAGGCTCGTCAGTTAGCCAGTATTTTGCGTGAATCATCATCGCCGAGCGTTTGCTTACGTTTAGAACAAAAAGGGGATATCAGTCAGTTACAAATCGAATTGAGCGATGGTGATTATCAAGTGCCGGCGGTTGTTGGTGAAGTTTTTCCTCCGGTGCAAGCGTTTCCTCCTGATATTCCTAAAATAACATTAAAGGGCTCACGCTTTGAAGAAATGATTCGTCAAACGGTTTTTGGTATGGATAAAGACCGTACGAGCGCCGTTTTATCAGGTATTTTCTTATCTATAGGTAATGGTGAATTAGTATTGGCGGCGACTGACGGAAAAATACTTTGTGAATCCGTGGAAAAAAACGAGGCATTTCGTTTAAACACCACGAATGATTTAGTTTTTTCTGTGGTTCCTGCAGTTACCATTAATCATTTACAGCGAATTTTAGGCACGGTTCCTCCAGAGCAGGTAGAAATAGCCTTTGCTGCTAAATTATTATTTATTCGTTTAAAGACTTCTGTTGGCTTAGATATTGAAATAACGAGTCGTTTAGTTGAGGGTAATTTTCCAACGTATCGTAATGCATTACCAATGAATGCGCCATCAAGTGTAAGTTTTAATACGTCAGAGCTTGCTTCTGCGGTACGACGTGTGGCTTTAATGACCAGTCAAACGAGTCGTGGTATCATTATAACACTCGAAAAAGAGCAGTCGGTTTTTAGTAATCTGAATTATACGAATGGAAGCGCTCGTATTCCTGTGCGTTGTAACTATCAAGGATCACCTCTACGTCTGGGTGTTAATGCACAATATTTAAGTGATGTTTTAAAAGTTTATAAAGGCGATTTTATTGGTATGGAGTTATCGCGTGGACTGATCATGCGTGAATCTGGTGCAACTTACTTGATTATGCCAATTAGTCTTCCCAATTGAAGGCGCTGATGGACTGGCTTTCAAAAGAGTAAACTAATGGAACCGCCCGACAACGCCTCCGGACTTCCTGTTTTATTGTCTGTACGAATTCCTCAAGGCGAGCCGTGGAATTCGGGCATTCAAACTGCTAAAGTTTTATTAAAAGATGGGTTTCAGGTTTATGCTGCAGGTGGTTGTGTGCGTGATTTTTTATTAGGGCTACCAGTACACGATATCGATTTAGCAACCTCTGCACATCCCGAACAAGTAGAAAAATCCTTTCGCGTTCAAAACTGGCATACGATCGCCGTCGGTAAAGCGTTTGGTGTTGTCGTCGTGGTCACTCCAGCGGGTTTAAACGTAGAAATAGCGACATTTCGTAATGATGGAGCGTATATTGATGGACGTCGTCCGCAGTCGGTTTCCTTTAGTCATGTAAGTGATGATGTACAACGACGTGATTTTACCATCAATGCGTTGTTATATGATGTTCAAGAAGGTGTCGTTATTGATTACGTAAATGGTCGTGCTGATTTACTAGCGGGGATTATACGCGCTGTGGGTGATCCATTGGCTCGTCTACAAGAAGACCAGTTACGTGTGCTGCGCGCGTTACGTTTTGCTGCCCGGCTGAATTTTCGCATTGAACCCAAAACCTGGGAGGCGGTAAAAGCCACCTCTTTGATGGGTCTCAGTGGCGAAAGATTAATGCAGGAATTTACCAAAGCCCTGGCAGGTTTAGGTCGTTCACGTTGGCTGATGTTATTGTCAGAAAGTGGTCATCTGGTGAATCTATGTTCGCCTTTGGCTGCTTGCAGTTCAGCGGATATCATTGCTTTAGGGCGTCGTTTAGACGAATTACAATCGACCGACCCATTGTCGCTACAGTTGGCGCTGTGGTTGTCGCCGCTCTCGCAAGATTTGGCGAGGTCGTGGTTGGACGGTCAGCGCTTGTCCTCGATCGTGGTGCGTACGACTCATTGGTTACTGGAATACGCGGTTCAATGGCCACGTTTGTCATCTTTGCCATTGGCTGCCCGACGTCGGTTATGGCGTCACGTGGACGGCCCTTTGCTGGGACGCTTGGTAGAATTACTGCATGCTGATCATCCGTCGCGTAAGGAGGCGGTACAAACCCTAGCTGAGGAATTAAGGGCTGAACAGCGTACGTCTTGGAGTCCCCCTCTTCGAGCGGATGAGCTTATTGCCATGGGCTTAGCGCCTGGACCAAGATTAGGCGCGTTGTTGCGTGAATTGGATGACGCGGATCTAGAGGGTCGTTTTGCTGATCATGCGGCGGCAGAGGCGTTTGCCCGTGCTCGTATTGCTCAGTTGAAAACGGTGAAGTAAAGCGCTCTAGGCGCGCGTTGACCGATGAATCATGCCTCGTAGGGTGCGCGCCCGTTTCAACCGACCGCGCACCGCGAAGGACCTCGATATGGCTAAGGCCGCTGCTCCTAAAAAATCCGTCAAATCACCAAAATATGTTTACCACTTTGGTGGTGGCAAATCCGACGGCGATGCGTCGTTGAAGTCGCTGCTTGGTGGCAAAGGTGCCAACTTGGCAGAAATGAGCCGCCGCGGTTTTGAGGTTCCTGATGGTTTCACCATCACCACCGAAGTGTGCACGTATTACTACGACAATAAGCGCTCGTATCCGAAGGGCTTGTTTGAAGTCGATACCGCTAACGCCATTGCCAAGCTCGAAAAAGCCACCGGCAAGGGTTTTGGCGATGCTAAGAACCCGCTGCTCGTCTCGGTGCGCTCGGGCGCGCGCGATTCGATGCCAGGTATGATGGACACCATTTTGAATTTGGGCCTTAACGACAAAACCGTTGAAGCGCTCAAGGCCAAGACCAACAACGGTCGCTTTGCTTTCGATTGTTACCGTCGTTTCGTGCAGATGTACGGCGACGTCGTCATGGGCGTGCAAAAGCGCCACGAAAACGAGGCCGATCCGTTT
>JANMYZ010000715.1:0-1513 GCA_031382605.1 Planctomycetota bacterium
CGTTGGAGCTGGAGTTGGCGGCGTTGGCGTTGGCGCTGGAGTTGGCGGCGCTGGGGTCGGTGCGGGGACTGGTATCGGAATCGGGAATGGAATTGGTCTCGGAACCGGCTGAGCAAGACGAACCATCGCCGACTCTTCCCACGCGGAGACGGATTCTGTGGTGAGCTTGAGCGCGCTATCAGCAAACTTCAACATGGTTTCTGTAACATTTTTGCTCGCGGCGATCTTGCCGCTGTTTTCGGCCAATACGTCTAACTGCTTCGCTTTGACGGCATCGCGCAAGGTCAACCACAGCGGCAGATCGTAGCTGCGATCAAACGCCAGCAACACGGTCACCAATTGTTTGAGGCGAACATCATCATCGACTTGATCGATCAATTGCTTTTGCGCGTCGGCGGCTTTTTCTGGAGCTGGGCGTAGGCTGAGGATTTGTCTCCACCCAAACCACGGCGCGTTGTCTGTTGGTGGCGTTCCTCCGCCGTTCGTAGGTGGCTCCGGCAATTTCGGTTCGACCACGACATCGTGACCACGAGCAATAACGATGGCAGAAATACCAGTTTCAGCCGCGCGCGGCGCACGGCGCACAAAGTGAATCTCGCTTTCTTTGGCGGCATTCCAGATCTCTGCCCAGGCACCGCTATCGGTATCCAGACGCGTGATGGGAATGCGCGACACCAGACGCAGGCGCAGGGCTTCGATGCGCGGCGCAAAAGTCAGCTTGGTGATGTTATTTGCCGGCGTTTCAATTTTGCTCGCCAAGTTGGCATAGGTCGCCGGAGGAAGTGGGACCAGGATCATGATCTCGCACGGCTGTACGCGTTCCAGATCGAGCGGCTCCAACAACAGCGCCTCGTCGATCAGGGTTGGCAGGTCATCGGCACGCACCGGCGCAATAGACACCGTCCAACTGGCAGGAAAGAAACTCTGCCAGCCAGCCGCAGGATTCAGTGATGACTTGGGCACCTTGCCCACTGGAGGCAGCACGCGGAAATAATCGCTGGCCTGAAATGGCTTACCGCCACGTTCATCCATGACCGTTTTGAAGAGCGATACAAAGTGACGAAATAAATCGCGCTGCATGGCGCCGGGCAAACCTTCGCTGCGTAGCGGATGACTGAGCAATTCGGCGTCCAGCCACGTCGCACGATCATTCTCTACCGCTAACACACCGAGCACGGCGCCTTCGTCGGGCAGCGCATTCGCGGGCACGCCGTTGCGGATCAAGGTTGGGGATAAAACCGCGCGCGCATGTGCCGGTGATCCCGGTGGAAGCGCGTAGTCGAGTCGTACCAGCGCGACCTCGCAACCTTCGACCACGACATTGGGCTGCGCGGTGCGACGATTTCCCAAATCGGTGGGAAAGACTTCGGCGATACCACGGGAATATTCCGCGTGCACTAACACCACGGCGTATAGGCCAGTGGCCAGCCGCGCAGAGGTGCCGCTGTTGAGCAATTGAATGCGTGCGCGATTCGCCAATTCAACCGTGATGACGCTGGTCACCGCCAGCACG
>JANMYZ010000718.1:0-17053 GCA_031382605.1 Planctomycetota bacterium
ATGCGGTGAAACCAGATCTGGCGCTGTGCTACCTGCCGCATTTGGATTACGACCTGCAACGTTTTGGGCCAACCGGCGCACACCTCGGTCACAACTTACGCGACCTCGACGCGGCAGCAGGCATCGTCATCAACGCAGCAAAAGCGCGCGGCGCGACGGTCGCAGTGGTCAGCGAATACGGCATCGAACGAACCGACCGTGCGGTATTTATTAATCGCGCATTGCGCACCGCTGGATTGTTGGCCGTCACCACCAACGCGGCTGGCGAATTACTCGATCCCGGCGCCAGTCGTGCGTTCGCGGTTTGCGATCATCAACTCGCGCACATTTATTGCCGCGACGCGGCGGCGGTGGCTGAGGCCGCAGCGCTCATCGCTGATCTGGATGGCGTTGAACGCATTTACGCTGGTCGTGAACGCGCAGAGATTGGTCTCGATCACGCACGTTCTGGCGAAATCGTTGCGCTCAGCGATCGCGGAACGTGGTTCGCTTACGACTATTGGCTTGATGACGCCTGCAAACCCGACTTCGCGCAGTGCGTCGAAATTCACAAGAAACCCGGCTATGACCCGCGAGAACTCTTTTTCGATCCGAATGGCGGAAAGTTCCGCGCCGCCAAAGCGCTACTCAAAAAGAAACTCGGCTTTCGCTACTTAATGGACGCCGTGCCACTCGACACCACCTTGGTCAAAGGCAGCCATGGCCGCCCACCAGCGCGACCTGAAGATGGTCCGATATTGATTTGCTCGGATAAGGCCTGGGCTAAACCGGAATGGTCGATGCTCAATGTTTGTCCGCAAATAGTGAAATCACTGATTGGATGAACGGCTGTTTTGAAACTCCTGGTTATCTGTTGTGGGATTCTAGGTCACAATATGGACAGAGAGCGATTGAAAAAGAGGAACGGAGGAACAGAGGAAGAGGAAAATGAAATCAGCGACCGCTTCGATGGTTACCGGTGAATTTTTTCTGTCTTCCTCCGTTGCTCCGTTCCTCTTGTTCAATTCTGCCTTCGGTGGTCGTCATCGCTGACCCGCCGAGTATGAATGACTCATAGCGAACAACGAGCGACGAAGAACCTTTTAGCTCAACACCGTCACGGAATCGTGATGACCACTTTGCCCAGATGCGCGCCGCTGGCGAGATGCTCATAAGCTTTTGCTGCGTCAACAAAAGTGAACTCGCGATCGATCACTGGATGAATTTTATGCGCACTCAAAAATGCATTCATGGCCGCAAAGTGTGCGACCGAACCAACGTAAATACCGCTGACATTGACGTTTTTATGCGCCAGGCTGAAGAGATTCGTCGGCGGTTGAGCACCTGCTAAAACACCAATCAATGCAATATGCCCAGCGTGCGCGACGGCTTTGATCGAACGTTCTAACGAGCCGACGCCGCCGACTTCGATGACGTGATCGACTCCGCGTTGGTTGGTTAATTCGTGTACCGCCACTTCCCAGTCTGACCGTGCGCGCGTGTCGATAACGTACGTTGCACCAAGCGCGGTGAGCTTTGACACCTTCGTCGCGGTCGAAGTAGTGGCGATCACCGTGGCTTTCATCGCATGCGCGATTTGCAGGGCGAACACCGACACGCCACCAGAACCAAGAACCAACACGCTTTGCCCCGCCGATAATCCACCGCGAGTAACCAAGCCATTCCATGCGGTCAACGCCGCACATGGCAACGTCGATGCTTCGGCATACGATAAGTGCTGCGGGATCGGCAATACCGCGTCGGCTGGCAACGCCACCAATTCCGCTAACATGCCATCAACCGCGCCCCCCTGTGCCGAATCCATCGCGCTTTTGCTGAACAAGCCCTGCGGCCAACGACGAAAAAAATCTGCGACCACACGCTCGCCGACGTGACGATCACGCACGCCCGCGCCTACGGCTACGATCTCACCGGCGCCATCCGACAACGGTACCAAACCGCTGAGCGGAAGCTTCCGCTCATTGCGCAGCATAATCAGATCACGGTAGTTGAGCGAGCACGCCTTCACCCGCACCAGGACTTCGCCCGCCGCCGGTTGCGGATCGGCCACCGACACCAGATCCAAGCGAAAGCGTTCACCATCTGGGGCAAAGACATAACGGCGCATGGTAAATTCTCCGAGCCATGAGTTAGCTGCGCCCCGTGCGCTGGTCAACTCCAGGTCATCACGTTCTTCATCGGCCCAAACGCTGAAAGATGGGCCGAGGTCCGCTTGCGCCGTTCGTGCGCTACCCAACGATCCATTCATAAACCGTGACTAATCCTGAAGCCAACTTGCTCGCTGTCGCCGATGTCAGCGCCTGTCCCAAATGTGGGAAACGTTACCGCACCAGCAATCTTACCGCTGGTACGCGGCTGACGTGCAAGGTCTGCGCCACGACCTTTACCCTAGAGTCACTGAAAAAAGGCACTGACCAGCACCCGCGTTTAGCGCGTGACCCTACGGCGGAGGCATTGGTTCCTCGGGCATCGACACCGGGTATCGTGCCGCAAACGGTTGACGATATTCTGCGCCTTGCTGACGGCGACGGAAAATACATTGATGCGAAAGAAATTGGCCGTGGCGGCATGGGCGTGATTTTGCGCACCACCGACTGCATGGTGCGACGCGATGTCGCCATGAAGGTCATGCGGCAAGACACCAATTCAGTGCAGCGCGCGCGTTTTCTTGAAGAAGCGCAGGTGACGGGGCAACTCGAACACCCCAACATCGTGCCCATTCACGAGATTGGCGTCGATCCCAAAGGACGGATGTATTTCACCATGAAGTTGGTGAAAGGTCGCAGTTTATTGGAGGTGCTCGACGATCTGCGCAAAAACCAAGAGCTGCACGATCAGCGGCATTCGCTCACGGCTTTGTTGTCATCTTTCGTCGCGGTGTGCAACGCCGTGGCGTTCGCGCACAGCAAGGGCGTGGTCCATCGCGATCTGAAACCAGCGAACATTATGATTGGTGACTTTGGCGAAGTCATGCTGATGGATTGGGGCTTGGCTAAAGTCGGGCTTGTCCGGCGAGCTGAATTCAGTGACAGCACGGTTGAGGTCGAAGCGATAAAAATTCCTAATCAGGACGTCGAAGACACCATTTCTAGCTTTCGTAATGATTCCGAAGCGGAGCGCACGATTGAAGGCGTGATTGCTGGAACTCCAGCATACATGTCGCCCGAACAAGCACGCGGTGAGGTCAACGCGATCGATGCACGCAGCGATATTTATTCACTCGGTGCGATTCTTTATGAACTGATGAC
Source organism: Planctomycetota bacterium (assembly GCA_031382605.1). GTDB lineage: Bacteria > Planctomycetota > UBA11346 > UBA11346 > UBA11346 > BOG-1363. The sequence continues at coordinate 3,249 of JANMYZ010000718.1, forward strand.
CCTGCACCAACCCGTGCGTGGCAAAGACATCGAAGAAATTCTCAAGAAAGTCCGCGCTGGGCAGATCAAAGATCCACTGACCATCGGTGGAAAGCGTCGTGTGCCTGCGGAACTGGCAGCTGTCGCCATGAAGGCATTGTCGACTAAGCCCAAATACCGTTACCAAACGGTTGAAGAACTTATTCGCGATCTCAATCTCTACCGTGAAGGCCGCACGGTTTCAGCCAAAGACGACACGCCTTGGGAAGTCGTGAACAAACTTGTCCAACGCAATCGTGCCGCAGCGGTGGTCCTGGGCGGCGCATTACTAACGATTATCGTTTTGCTGTTCATCGGATATTCTATTAACCGAGCAGAACGAGTTGAGGCCCAAGGGAATCTGGCGAAATTTACTGCCGAGCAAGAACAGCGCCGGGCAGAGCAACGTCAATCCGCGCCTGCTTGGGTTGAAAAAGCCTTCCGCCGTATTGGCCATCTGGATTTCCATGGGGCGATGGATGACGTCAAGTTGGCTTTGGAATTTGATCCCGCGCTTTCCTCTGCCTATCTGCTGCGGGGTAAGCTTTTTATTGTTGAGCAGAATTACGCCGACGGCATTGCTGATCTGAATAAATACCTCACCTCGCAACCAGATGATCGTGATATTGTAGCTCTGCGTGATCTGTGTGCGAATAAAGGTACTGCCGAAATAAAGCCACAATTAACTGACCTTTTTATCACAATGGGCGATAACGCACTGGCTCGCCAGCTGGACGCCTCCGCCGATGGCCGACTGCGCATTTATCGTCAGCGCCTTGAGCAAGCATGGCCCGGAAGCGGGGCGGGTTTGACCTTGGAAAAGGACGGTTCTTACGCCCTCAGCCTGAACGGTCGACAGCTCGCGGATCTCACCCCGTTAGCGGGCATGCCGATCAGTAGACTTGAACTTATTGGTTCAAAAGTGCTCGATATTAACGTGCTCACCGAAATGCCGTTGGTGAAGCTTCATTTAGTCGACACCCGCTTGCGTGGATTGAATCCCCTGAAAGGCAAGCGGCTGACCCATCTCACCATAGCAAAATCAGAAGTCACCGATCTCAGCCCGCTCAAAGACATGCCGTTGATTCAGCTCGACCTGTCAAATTCACCCGTCAGTGAGGTGACTCTCCTTAAAGGAATGCCGATCACCACGCTCGATTTGTCTGGTACGAAAGTTGAAAATTTCTCGGTACTCAAAAATTTACCGCTGACGAGCCTGACCCTTGATCGTCTGTCGATTTCCGATCTCACGCAGCTCAAGGGATTGAAGCTGACGAGCTTGTCGTTGGCCAGCACCGGCGTTTCAGACCTTACCCCACTGCAAGGAATGCCGCTCAAAACATTGGTGCTGACCAACTCCAAAGTCTTCGACGCCAAACCACTTCAAGGACTGCCGTTGACCACGCTGTTACTAAATTCGACGCCACTCGCCGACCTCACTGGTTTGCTTGGACTGCCTCTGCTTGAGCTCGATGTGAGCAATACCAAAATCTCTCATCTCGCCGCTCTTGCGGGTATGCCATTGGAACAATTATTAATAAATCGCACCTCAATTAAAGATCTTGCACCGCTCAAGTCGATGCGTCTTACCACCCTGCAAATGGATCGTGTGCCAGTGTCTGACTTGAAACCCATAGCAAAAATGCCGCTGACGTATTTGGTGATATCGGGCACTGAAATTCGCGATGTCAGCCTGCTCAAAGAACTTTCTCTGGAGCGTTTAGTGCTTCCCAACATCAAAGGTCTGAAGGGGCTTGAGGCGCTGAAGAACATGGGGTCTCTGAGTGAAATCGGTTACGACCCGAACCCTGAGATTCATGGCCAAACACCAGCTGCGTTCTGGAAAAAAATTGAGGCGGGTAAGTGACCGATAAGGATCCCTATAAAGATTTCGGTGGTTTCATTGGCCCAGAAAATCTGCTGTCGTTGGTGCGCAATACCGCGCCCTACTGGTTTGGCGGCACGGGACGGCGCCTGATTGCCGAAGTTGCTGAGCCAACCCAGCTCATTGATTTAGTCGACACCCCCTGTGGCTGGTTGCAAATTTTACGCCACGGCCGACGACTAGCAGAATCATCGCCCAAAACACCAGAAGCCCACGCCGATTATTTTACGCTCTGTCTGGCCTGCCACATGGTGACGGTGGCGACATTTGTTCCGACCGATGTCGATAATAAAATTCGTGATGCCCTGTGGCATCCTGACACGGATCGCGCTGCATTAGAGCGCATGGCCGACGCGACGTTTGCCGTCAAAAATTGGGACCAACGGCATTATTCAACGCGCTGGATCATGATTCCTGGTCACGAGCCCGTTGGTGGTCACGATGGCGAATGGCTTGGCGTGGCGGTCGGAGCGCTCGGTTGCTTCCTGCGCCTTGGCGATGCTGCTCGCAGCGAACGATTATTTGCCGCCATCGATGCCGAACTTCAGCGCGAAGCAGCGGCCTTTACCGCCGGACGACAAGTGAAAGATGGCGAGATCCCACTGCTGCAACTTGCTGCGATATTAACGCATAACGTTGGTGATGTCGATCAAGGTCTACGTTCGTGGCGCGAAGCCGAACGTCATCCGTATGCCGAACGATTACGCCGTTTGGCGCATGAAAATAGCGCTCCCTATGGCGGCGTTTATCAGATCACCGCACGGCTTTATAAGGAATTACTCGCCGCAGAAGGACATCGCCATTACCCCCTGCGTGACGTTCGCGCACTGCGCACGTCCGTCGACTTCCTGTTACCACTTGGGCCATGTTTCGATGATTGGGGTCGCAAGCTTGGTTCACATCTAGATTTTAACGCCAGCGCACGCGGCGAGCTGCTCGCGACGCTGATTGCGGGCTGCCGCAAAGTCCCTGGGCAAGTCGGCTACTACCGCGCCATCGCTGGATTACAGGACGCCGTCGGCAACCTTGACGTTCTTGCCAAGCATCTTCCTGGAGCAGCGCAAAAGGCGCTTAAAGATACCGAACTTCGGCGACAAATCGCGGTGAAACAAATATCGTTTGAATCAACGCTCAAGAAACGCACGCATGCGATCTTGGGTGATTAATCCGTAAATCGCCGCTATCAGCGTGATCGAGCTGCCATCAGTCGCTCGATGTCGTCAGCTTCGATCGGAATGTCGGCCATCAAGTTGGTGTGCCCATCTTTGGTGATGGTGATGACGTCTTCCAGGCGAACGGCGAAGCCCTCTTCGGGAATATAGATGCCAGGTTCGACCGTCAGGCACCAACCGACGGCGAAGGGCTTGGTCAGATTACTCACGTCGTGGACATCTAGCCCAATCGAATGACCGCCTCCATGCATGTAGTATTTTTTGCATGGTGACTTGCCGTTTTCATCACGCCGGTTGTCTTCTTTTTTCAGCAGTCCAAGTCCGACCAATTCATCGGCACAGAGATCTTCAGATTCTTGCTGCCAGTCGCGCCACAGTTTCCCAGGAACGGCATTCTTGGTCATGGCTTTTTTGATGCGCAGGACGGCGTCATAAACTTGGCGCTGACGCGGGGTGAAACGACCATTAACCGGAATCGTGCGGGTCAAATCTGAATTGTAATTGGCGTAGCTGGCTGCCACATCTAACAGTAGCAGATCGCCATCTTTGCACATCTGATCGTTAGCGTTGTAGTGCAGCGTGCATGCATTCAGGCCGCTAGCGACGATCGCGTTATAAGCGAAAAAAGCGCGCTTGCGGGTGAATTCGTAGGCGTAGATCGCTTCGATTTCACATTCATTCATCCCTGGGCGTAGATCGCGCAAGACGCTCATAAACGCATCGCGGGTGATGACGCAGGCCTGACGCATCAAGGCCAATTCAGTCGGATCTTTGAGCACGCGCAGAGCGTGCATGAGCGGTGCCAAGCGGCAGTAACGATGCAGCGGAAAGCGCTTCATGAATTCACTGATAAAGCGAGCTTCACGGGTTTCTACTTCAATCACCGCACGCGGATGTTCATTGCTGTTCAGGTAAACCAGTTCCATTTCGCACATCAATTTATGCAAGATCATCGGCAAATCATCGAGCCAACGAACTTCGCTTATGCCGGATAGTTCGCTCGCATCCTTGAAGTCGAGTTTCTTCCCTTCGACCACGATCATGGTGGGATCGGGTTTACGGATAAAAAGCATCGTGCGATTTTTTTCATCAAGCGCGGTTGGAGCCATGACCAGTACGGTTTCTTCCTGCTCAATGCCCGTCAGATAAAAAAGATCCGAGCTCGGCATCAGTAATCGGCTGCCATCAGAATTGGTCGGAGGAATATCGTTGGTGTTCACTACCGCCAGCGAGCCGGGTGGCAACATGGCCTGCATGCGCTGACGATGTTGCATAAAGAACGACGACGGGATGGCGGCATGGCGCATAGAGGTGATGACTCCAGTGAGAATGGCGAGTGAAAATATTGCGAGCGAGCGTTGACGGAACATGGCCTCCGTCAGATCATGGCCTACTCAATCGAGAGGTGTTTGAATACCAATTCTTGAAGGTATTTGACCGGCACAGCGCCCTGAGCAATGACGGCTTCATGGTACCGGCCAAGATCAAAGCGCTCGCCTTGTTTGTGCTGCACGGCGTGACGCGTGTTGAACATCGCACGGCGACCGACGAAGTACGTAGAAAGCTGGCATGAGCCCTGTTTTGCGCGGATGACTTTTAACGCGGCTTCGCCCTTCGATTGAAAGGCATCTTCCACCAAGAAGCGCTGGGCTTGTTCATCCGTCATATCCGTGCAGTGCATATCGTGATCCAGGATCGCATTGGCGACGGTTCGTAAGTAAAACTTTTTCTGCAACAAACGCAGGGCCAAATCACCGTCACCGTATCCTTGATCAAGCATCATCTGCTCGCAATACACCGCCCAGCCCTCGGTATAGACGCCAGATCCAAGCACGTTGCGCAGCAGCGATGACGCACGATTCGCTTTGCTCAATTGAACGTAGTGCCCAGGGTAGGCCTCATGAATAGTTAGAATTTGCAACATTCGACCATTGTATTCCTGCAAATAACTTTCGACCCGTTCTTGATCCCAATCTTTGGGTGGTGGGCTGATATTATAGATGCTTGCCGCATTGGGATCTAAGGGGGGCGCGCTGCTCAAGTCTGCGATACTATTGCCGCGCTGAAATTCGGGCATTTCCATAACTTTGAGCAAGTCTGGATCGGGCAGGCGTAAAATATTTCTTGACGTGATAAAGTTTTTTAGGCCATCAACTGTTCCGCGGATGTCGCGGCTTAGCTCTTCGGCCTTACCGTGTTCACGACATATTTCTTGAAGAACAAAGGTGATGATCTGGTGCGTGCCAGCGGCGTCCTCAGGCGGAGCTGCGCGCTTAGGAAAGTAACGACTCCACAACTGTCGCGCTAGAAAAGCCATATCGCGGCGTACACGATCAAATTCTACCGTGGCATCTGCTCGTACTTGTTCGGCGGTAACGCCGGCATCAAGCACCAAATCTAGCTTGCGCGCAAAACGTTCTTTGCCGATGCGCCATTCACCGGTGGCGCGTGGCAGCAATTCGTTATCAAGAAACTGTTGGTGTACTCGCAGGGCAGCCACCACCTCGGCGGCAGCAGCTTTCAGCGCATCTTGCTGAGCATTTTCTCCAATCAGATCGAAGATTTCCTGCTCATAAAAAGCAATCGCACCCTTGTTTTGCTTGCTCGCGGTATCAACAACGACCCGTGGCGGATTTTTTAGGGTGACTCTGGCTACGGCCAAAATGGCTGGCACTTGCTTCATGCGCGCAATCGCGTTGCGCACATTGGTCGCCTTGTCGACGGTCGACTGCGCAAACAGGCGATAAACGCTGTCGGTTGCAAACGAGCCATAAACTCGCGGATCGTTTTCGTAGGCATTTTCATGCTGATCAAGCCACAAACTGCGCTTCAAGTCGTCGCGAAAGATCTCGTAATCGACCTGCGTCGCACGCGACAACGCTGCGTAAGCAATACGCGTTGGCAGCTCAGCCAATGTTGCACGCGTACGCTCAGACCAGCGCGCCCGAGACGCCGGCGAAACATCGTCGAGCAAGTGATCAAAACGATGATCCCCCAGCGTCGTCGCCATGGTTGGATGCAGGCGAAACTCCTCTTCCAAATAATTGCGATAATAGGCGGAAAAAGCGCCATCAGCCGAGCTCTCAGCAGCAGTTCCACCAGAAAAAAAAGCCAGCATTCCCAGTCCCAGAGTAGCAAGCAGGCGACGATAGATCATAGAGCAGATTCCAGGGGGTACGTTCACGTGACTAAGACCAAGAAAACAGACGATCACCTGCCGCTCAGCGGCATTGCACTCAGCGGTATTAAGCAACGTGGGATAGTCCTCATTACCTCGCCCAGCGTCGGTGATCAACAAGGATCAAATGGCCTGTGCGGTGAAAGTGTGACCTTTTCCCGCACTTTTCAGGCTCAGCCCCAAAGCTGGTTTGGGGCTTGCTGCTTACTTCTCCGATGGATCAAAAAAGATGCCACTGAGTCCTGCGTTTTCGCCGCGCAATTGTATGACCCGGATGCGCACTGAACGGTCACATTCATAGGTGTGATAAACGCCTGCACTATAATCGTCAGCAATCTGAATCGGAGCGAGCAAAGCGTGGGTCGCATAATCCATGACTTCGTAGGCTTGGCGTCGGCCCTGGCGATCGAAGTCCAAGGCGTAAATGGATAGCCGGTATTTTTTGGGCTGCGGTAATTGAATATCGACATAGGTCGTCATCCAATTTTTCTTGTTCACATTGCAGCGGAAAACCCCAGCAATCCGCTCGCCCAGATTGGTCGAATCCGGTGCCAGCACTCGTGCATCCTTGCCATCCGAGGCCCACTGTTCGGAAGTCCCCGCGGTGCCTTTAACGACGCTGACGTAGGCAGGTTTTTTATCCCGGTCTTTGCCGACGCCATCGTAGCTGAGCAAGACATAGCCATCTTTGCCATACGTGCCGCCCCAATTTCCGCCGGTGGTGGCGTCTTTCTTGATGAAGGTGACGGGATATTCGAAAGGCTTATCGATTATTGGTAACCGGTCATTGCCAGCATAGGTGACCCGCAACGATAGACGCCCAGGCTGTACGCCATTCAAGAAAACGAATTCCGCATTCTCATCGACGGCGGAAATCCCAGCGACGACCTCAGGCTTTCCTGCCCACACCGTTTTCCCGTTGAGCGTAATGGTGGAAATCGTTTTCCCCATTTTCGGTACACCAATGCGAGCGACCACGCCGGTGGGAATGATCGTTTCGCCCGTGCCTTTAGTCGCATCGTAAGCAGAACTGATCAGTCCATGCGGAGTTGGCACCGTCGCTGAAACGGCGGTCAATCGCCGACCAGGACGGGGCAAAATATCGACCGTCGCAAAGCCAGGCGTGGTCGGCTTAATGCCGGCAATTTCTTCCGTCAGCCATTTGGTCACTCCACCGCCCCAGGCGTGGCAGTAACTGGTGAAACCGGCTTGGCTGTTTGGCAACAAGCCGGTGCGCTCAACCACGGCGTTCCACGAAGGGCGATAGACCTCAATTGAGGTCGTCGCGCCGTAGGCGATCTGACTACCCCAACAATCGTAAACTGCGCCAAGTGCATCGTCGTGATAACCCATCGCCGCCATCGCCTGTAAAATAAAATATTGATTAAAAGGTGAGAGCGACAAGCGCGTCAAACGATTAGAAAAATCACGCTCGTACAGCGCTTTCTGCTCGTCAACGGTGGTCACCCCACCATTGATCGCGTCGGCCACCGCGTGAATTCCCATCGCTTTCCACCATTGCGGATTTGTTCTCAGTTCACTGGTGCGTAGCGCAGCCTTCTCCATGTAGCGCTTGCTGAGTTCGGTTTTTCCCAGCGTTCCTGCCGCCCAGGCAAACTCACGACAGGCACGAATGTATAGCCCACGATAGGCGCTTTGCGATTCAGGATTATCTGGCGTCTCAAAGCCAGAACCCAGGCGTTCATCCCAGCCATAAAAGCGCATGCGAACCGGCTTGGCGAAAATGGCTTCTCCATGGGTTAATTTAGCCGCCACATTGTCGAGATACTTACTCATGGTTTCCGTATCACCGGTGTAGCGGTAATAATCCATCAAGCTCAATATCCAGTAGATTGAATAACTTTCGATGCCGTTGCTGTCGGGCGATGTGCGTTCAAGATTCTGCTTGATGAAATCCCAATTCGCAAAAGCGACCAACGCCGCTGCCTGAGCCGGATGAGCATCGCCAGTCCAAGATTGGCGGTCACCACGGTCCATCAATAAGGTAGCAAAATATTCTTTAATCAGATTGAGCCGTACACCGTACGCGGCGGTGTACCAAATTCGCGTCAGCAGCGGGTCGCTGCATGAAAAGCTACCTTCGTAATTGGTTGGTTTCGCTTGGCAGACCAAGCGAACGGCAGTGATGTGCCAAGGTTTGTCTACCGTGCGCGCATGAATCCAGCCAAAGCGCAAACCTTCGTAAAGCTCCTTGGTTAATTCTAGACGGTACGTGTTGCCGTGTTTTACCGCCTTGCTGGTCTTAACCGGAGCCGGATGGCGCGGCACCTCATTATATTCACTGATACTCATCTCGACCGTTCCAGTGCAGTCCGGACTATCAAATTCCAACCACGCGGCGCTTTCTAAACCAAAATCGAAACGCAGTGAACCAGCAGCTGCGACCGTGATTTTGGTTTGATCGGTTAATGCTGACTCGGCAGCGACGAAGGCTTTGACGTTATCAGCCTGTACCGCAATCGGCTTTAGAAAATAAATTTGTAGATCATCCGACCCCTTGGTCTCCTTCCAGCGATAGCGCATCAGCGGATCAGGAGATTCCGCCACCACCGGCCCGGTCGGCGTGCCATTCACCACGGGATACAACTGCGGGGCCATCGACGTGTTTTCTAACGTGAAGCGTGATCGCAAAGTTGGCACCACTTGGCCATTCACCCACGCAATGGGGCCGCTAGGTAAGCCGTCCGCTTCAACGCTCCATGAAACCGTCCCGCCAGCCGCACACAGCGTCAGCGCACACAGCGTCGCCGCAAATAGCCTCGTTGACAGTCTTGTCCCAAAAGTGGCAACCGTTGATGAATGAGTTTTTTTCATATTATTTCCGTCTATTTATTGAGTTCAGTAGCTCTGCTGCCAGAGCACCTGGTTATTACTTCACGAATTTCTTCATCGCTTTGCCGAAGGCATCGCCAACCAAGAAGTACGTCTCACCATTCTTGAATTCATGGTAGGTCTCGCCGGTTGGTGATTCTTTCTCGGTTCGGACGAAATCGTGGGTTACCACGAAGGAAACCGTTCCTGCGAATTCAGGTTTTTCAGCGACAGTCTTTTGCGCGTTGCGAATAGCTAACGCCGCCGCGTCCTTGCAGTCAGCCCCCCATGGTCCGGTGAACTCACCAATAACGACAGGCAGCTTCGGCACTTTCAACTCGCGCCGCACATCATTGATCAGGTTGGTCAGATTCTTTTCGTACTCTGGCACGCCCTTGTTTGGGCTACAAAAATCATTCCAGCCATGCCACCAAACGAAGCCCGCAATTTCATAACCACCGCCAGTGTAAGCCGGAAATTGCGCCTTCACGTCGCCAAGCACCAACTGAATCGAGCTCATCATTTTGGTATAGAACGGTCCAACGGTTCCGCCGGAACTTGGTGGACGGAAGTCGGTGCACAAATCCTTGCCGCCCCACGCCGTTTTAATGATCAATACCTGATTGGTCAGATGCTCTCCTATGACGTGACCGAATTGCATTTCTGGTCCAAACCAGCTGCGACTTCCCAGATCCCAACCGTAACCAAATTCAAGAACGCCATGACGAGTACCAAATTCATTGATGTCCCACACCCACACATCGTCACGCTTTTCAGCCCATTCGCCCTTAGCGTCTACCCATTTTTTGAGCATCGGCGCCTTCGCTGGATCTTTCAACAGATACGCCAACGTGCCTGGGCGCTCTTTGCCCGCTGGATCCTTACTCGTCACGATTCCCTGGCCCTGCATGTTCGACTGGCCAGCAAGAATAAATACTTTGAGCGGCTTGGCCGTGTCAGCGGCCGACAGCCATCCGAGTGGAAAAAAGAAAACGGCAGCAAGCGAGAGCGTGGTGATCTTCATAAAGCTTTCTGAGTTTATGTAATGGACGCACGGTGAGTGCGCGAAAGCGAGCGGGAGAAAGAGAACAGACATAAAGAGAGCAGGCGAAAGAGCGCGCGCGGTTATGACCAAAGTTTCATAACGCACAATGTGGTTCACGTAGACACATCCAGACCTCATCACCACCCAGCAGGAAGACCCAAACGAGGACCTCCCCGTGGTTGGAAAAACCTGCTAACGGTCTTCTGTTCGCTGTCAGTTGCCCAGCTTATTGCGTGGTTTCACGGTGACCTGCCAATCGTCTGAATCCCGTTCTTCCCAGCTGACCACCTCGCCCAAGAACCGCGCGATGATCGCCGCGTTGGTGGTAAGGTGATCACTCGGTTTTACCGTGCGAAACGTTCCGCCCGCGCCGAGCGCCAGCGGCAGCAATAATTGATCGGCCAAATGTTCGCACACGGGCACGCTGGCTTCCAGATGACGACGCACGTCGGTGATGCATTCCAGCGCAACTTTTTCTGCAGATTTACGCAGCTCACCAAACGCACTGACAACGGTGGTGACGTTGGCGAAACGCAAGCGTACCAATAACGCATTCCCAGGACCATCAGCCGTGACCTCGCGCTCATCGACTTCGTCGTGGCTCCAATGCAGCGCGTGTTTCACCGCCTGCGCTTCACGACTCGCGACGTGGGCCGGAAGATTACTGACCAATGCTTCCGCATGACGACTGATGGTTTTCCCACGCTCCAACAATTCCAATGGTGCGGTGGCGATCCCAGGCTGAATGACCGCACGCAGCGCGCCGCCACCAGCCGGATAAAATCCATGCCGCACCAATTCCACCGTCGCACTGATGCCAGTGCGATGCAGCACCGGCAAAAAACTCTCCGCTAAAAATTCCACCGGAGGCGCCATGCCGTTGTGCGTGCCGCCGCGAATACTGACGGTCGATGGCGCGTTCGCATGCAATAAAATCGGCAGCACGGTTTGCAACACCAGCGTGCAGCTTCCCGCCGAGCCAATATCAAAATGAAAATCCCCCGCGATCGGCTGCTGCGGATGAAACGTCAACGCCTTGCTGCCCAGCTCTGCCCCCTCCACCTGCCCGCCACAAACCCGCGCCGCCGCCAACACCGCCACCAAATGCTGACGCTGAAGACCCGGCTTCGGCCGCTTCGCACGAATGCGCTCAATCGTCACCGGAGTTCCGGTGATGGCTGATAATGCGAGCGAAGTGCGGAGGATCTGTCCGCCGCCTTCGCCTTGGGAACCGTCGATGGTGATCATTTGGCTTACCGTTGAGAGGATTGAACAGGAGTGCGCGGAGACGCAGAGGTTGGAAAATCGGTGTCGAAGAAGACGTAACTGCTCACTTCTGAAAATCCTGGGTGTCACGGAGTTTGATCAATTCTGAAATGACTGGCTGGCAGTTGTTATGGTTTGCGCTGTCCAACGACCGTTCGAGCAGTGACTGCCAGAAAAATATTCGCTGCGTGAAGAACGTAGTTTGCAGTACCCAGCTCCAGGGAGACTTGTCCCATGTGCACGTTTCTGGTGATTCTTTTCGGTACCGCCATGCCGCATCGAACGCTCGGTGAAAGTGTAAGGCTGCATCATCACTGTGCTGAGGACCTCTTTGGCTGGCAATAATTCCTCGTGCTAAATACACGAATGCCATTTCGTCGTCGAACTCTGTGCGAAGAGCGATTTCCAATTTGGCCAGAAAGTTATCGAGCTCTGGCAGCCTTTGCCAATTTAAAGCAAAATGACTGGCCAGGAGAATCGCCAAGTTCTCAGTGATTGCATGTATTCGACCTTCATTAATCGGCACGCAAGACGCGCAAAGAAGGGCCGCCGCAGCAAACACGCAACGTCGATTAACCCCCGTTTGCCGAACCATCGGATCGCTTTCAACAACAGTTTGCCATCGAGTCAGTTCCAGAACTTCCTTAGGATGCCACTCTAATTTAAATCCACATGCATCAGCTGATAAAAGGCAACGAAGACCGACGACATTTTCATCGTCATCGTTTCCATAGTCAGCGGCTGCGATGATGCGAACATCCTCATCAGTCAATTCACTACTGATAAATTTCCATAATTCGGTTTCCACCATGATGGTGGCTCCATCGTCACTGGCTTGGCGATGATTGGGTAATGGGCTTGTGGACATTGGGGAAATTCACCGAAAATGCTTAGAGAATGGGGATTAAACAAGAGTGCGCGGAGGCGCAGAGTTAGAAAGGGATACGGGAGTTGTTATGGGCATTCTTCCGGGCGTTCGCGTCATTTTTACCTGTAAATTTCGCTTACCGCACTTTGTCTTGCACAGAGGACGGGAAAAGATTAATCAAATACCCTTTAAAACTGCGTAAAAATAACGCAAATGCCTTAGGATATTCTTCAATGCTTTTTAACTTGGTCAATTCTGCGACGCACGATTCCCAGCCGTTTACGGACGAAACCGCGAGCGCTTGGTCAAGCATGCTGCGCCAAATGAAATCACGTTGATCGAAGACGGTAATTTTCAGAACCCAAAACCACGGACGTGCATTCCTACCACACATCTCCGGAGAATTACGGCGTTGCTGCCATGCAGCCGCGAAGGATCTATGGAAGAAACAGGCGGCATCGTCAGGACGTGACTGACTCTTCCCTATCGCAACAATCCCTCGGGCGAGACAGAGAAACGCAAGCTCATCGGAGAACTCTGGCAGCAGGGCGCACTCCAGCCATGCCAGGAATTCATCGAGGGAATCGTCGCACCTCAAGCCCAGAGCCAAGTGACACGAAATGAGAATCGCCAAGTTTTCGTTGATGGAAGAGATGCGGTACGAATTTTCCGGCACGGTTGCTGCGATCAACAGCGCTGTCACACAAAAGATGAATCGCCTACGTTCAACTGATCGCTTGGCCAACGGCTCATGCTCGACGTCATGCCATCGATACAGACTCAAGGCCTCATGTGGACACCATTCCAAACGGAACTCAGCGGTATCCGTTGATTCCATCAACGTGCGGATGCCTGACAAATGGCCATGGAAATCATTCCCGACATCTCCGTCAGCAATTTGCAATACATCATCTTCCGTCATCTGACCGACGACAAACAACCAATACGCAGGAAGCGTCTGTGAATCGTCCTCTATTGGAGCTATTCGATTGGCAGTCATGGATTGAGAACCCAGATGGTGATCATGGCTATCTGCGCTCTAAGATGGAAAGAATCGCTACCGGAATGTGAACACCACGGGATGGCGGTTGAACAGATTCATTACCCAGGCGAGCAGCTTCATGAGCCATTTCGAAAGTCGGATAAAGCCCAGTGACTGAATCTCTCCCATCAAGGGGAAGAAGACATTCACCAATAATACATGGATTGGCTGCTAATATTTCCCATCCGATGACCTGCCATGACGGATCTACCGACTCCACTCGCAGAGCCATGATGTGAATGCCAAGGGCACCCATGGGGGAAAAACCTGGGGTAGGCGCACTTGGTCTCGTTGCGTCACAAAGCCGCGATAAATCCTGCTCTGCGCAGGCAATGGCGTAAAGACCGTAACCTCTTTCCGCAGCCCATCGACGATGAAAGTCATGTGCCCAGGCAAGGTCCGTCAGGATACTTGGCCAATGCCAATGAACGTTAAATGCCTCCGTGCATTCGCGGGTGATGCGCTCGACCTCTTCCGTGGAAAAATTCTCCTGAGTCCC
>JANMYZ010000198.1:0-3370 GCA_031382605.1 Planctomycetota bacterium
GGATCGTGTTGGCCGTCGCCGTCTAACAGCAAAATGCGCTGGTACCCTTTTTTCACCGCGTGACGACAACCGGCAATAATCGCCGTTCCTTTGCCGCCGTTGGTGCGGCGCAGCACTTCGGCTCCGGCGTCGCGCGCAACCTGAGCGGTCAGATCGTGGCTGCCGTCGTCGACCACCAGCACGGGCAGGCCTTGGCCGATTAAATGCCGAATCACCGGAGCAATGCGAGCCGCTTCATTGTAAGCCGGAATGACTGCCAACAACGCCCGCGAAAGATCGTCAGCAGCAGAAAAAGAACGCCTCGTCGCTATCATGGTCGGCGCAAGGTAGACCGACCACGATAATTGCCAGTCGACATCCCCAGCAGCCTTAGCGCGTTGTCCAGGGCGGTTTATTCGGGCAACGGCTGGTCTTTGGTTTCCGGGCAAAGCCAAATCACGATCATGCCAATGACATAGATCAGGCTGATAATCGCGCAGGTTTGGGCCAAGCCGCCGAACCACACCGGCTTCATGCCAAAAGTCAGAATCACCGTTGCGGTGATGAGTCGTCCGGCGTTGAAAGCGAATCCTTGCGCGGTGGCACGTAAACGCGTGGGAAATAATTCAGGAAGATAAAGCGGTAACCAACCATAGAAGCTCGCGGTCACCGCACCGACGACAAAAGTTAGAGCGAAAAATGACGCGCCATACGCTGGCGTGAACCAGAATAACCACGAACAAAAACCTAGTGAGGTCACCGCCATCAGGAAGTAGCTCATGCGGCGAGTCAGGAACAGCGCCAGGAAACTCACCAGGACACAGCCAACGACGGAACCGGTAGCCGACCAAATTTGAGTGTATTGCCGCGAGTTTGCGGCCTCTTTGCTCAGATCAAAAGCAAGCGACGGCAGGTTCTGAACCGAACCCCAGGTACCAAGCAGCGCGATGGCCGCCAAGGCGGTGCCAAGTAAAACCATGCGTCGCTGTTGTGCGCTAAAGAGTTCCATCAAACGCACCGGAGCCGAAGTCGTGGACGCGTGTTTCCATTTTTCTGATTCAGGGACGAATAAACGAATAAAAAACGTTAGAAATGCGGGCAACGCACCAAGCATCATTAACAGACGCCAGCCACCGTTGTCAGTGGCTTGCTTCACCAAGCTGTCAGCAAGCCCAAGCGCCGCCAAACCGGCACCAAGCTGACCAATATAAAGCCCAGCAACGGCGATCAGCGCCATGCCGATATTCGCGGCCGCACCAATGATACCGGCCAACAACCAACGTTTGTCTGACGGCCAAACTTCCATCACCAACGCAACGCCTAACGCCCATTCGCCACCCATTCCCAGCGCCGAAAAGAAACGCAAACAGACCAACTGATCGACGCTTTGCGACAGACCGCAAAGACCCGAAAAGATCGAATACACCAGCACGCACCACGTCATGGCGCGCACGCGACCGTAGCGATCGCCCAGCCAGCCGAACAAGGCTCCACCGCAAGCCGCGCCAATCAAAAACGCCGCGACCACCCACGCGTGGTTGGTGTCGTACAACGCTGGATTGGCATCCAACACCGCTTTACCACCGACCAATTCCTGGATCGCCGGCTTCGCAATCAGCGGATATAAACCGATCTCCACGCCATCGAACAACCAGCCCAAAAATGCCGCCAGCAAAGCCATCCAGCGCCCAGTCGCAGTGGTGGGTGAAATGTTGGAAACCGTCATTTCGACCAGTCCTTCACCGTCAGGCCACGCACGCGTTTAAATGCCTTGTCGGTGCTGACCAGGATCAGGTCGAGCGTCAGGGCGTGCCCAGCGATCTGGCTGTCGGCCAAGCAAAGCGTAACGCCAAGGCGTTCCAGAGCCGCTCGCACCACACCGGCGCGGCGCGCGGCGTCGTGGTCGAACGGAAGCACCTGAATGCCCGAAAGGAATCCCTGCACCGCAGCGGTAAGCGTCTTGGACCCGCGTTTTTCCGCTCCATAGGTGAGTTCCATTGCCGTGATGGCGCTGATCACCAACGCCGAAGGCTTCTGTCCCTGCACGTGCTTCACCGTCGCAGGTGTGCCGCGCAGGTAGTAACTGACCGTATTGGTATCGAGTAAAAACTTCACGCGAACGGATCTCGCGGCAGCTCATCTTGACCAGGACGCGGAATGTCGTCCTTCCAAGCTCCAGCCGCAGCAAGGAAAGCGCGTGGCCAAGCATCAGCAATCGGCTCTAAAATAATGCGGTCGCCTTCACGGTATTCGCGAATACGCATGCCACGCGGCAGTTTGCAGTCCCCAACCAAGCGGACAGCGAAGCTATTGCCAACCCGGAAGACAACGGTTTCTTCGGTATCCATGGCCAGCAGGATATCCCATACGGATATCCGTCAAGAGCGATAGAACCGCCGCCTGCCAGCCGGCAAGGGGCAATGGAAAGGTCGAAAGGGCCGTCTCTACCCCGATCCAGGGGAAGACACCTGTCCTTACCCCGCTTTTACGGACCTCATGAAAAGCCCGCAGAGAAAGAAGAAGCTTTATTTAGGTCCGCTTCAGCCGTTGAGCAATGATTTCGAATTCCGCTGCTTTACCTTCTCCCACTGACCACCGACGCAGTTCGGCAAGGTCGATGGTGGTCACGCCAGCCACGGCGACCGCTTGTTCCAGACATTGGCGGTCACCACTATGAAACCACCACGTTAATCGATCTTTTACGCAGTCCGTTGGTGACAAAAGTCGAACGATTCCTGTAGCGGTTTTTAGGTTGGTAATTTCTCGTGGTCGCTCTTCACCAACGGACAAAGGTCCGGCGGGGCCTTTAACAAAGAGCAATGAACAGCGGTGTGCTGGGGTGGGTGAAATAACGACGGTCTTGAGAAAATCCCAATTCCAGCATGACAGAGGTAATCTTTTTTCGCTCTCCAATACCATCAGAAATCAGATCAATATCGTCTGACCTATAGGCGTTCTCGCTCCAAATGGTAACGCAACTTCCACCCGATAACGCTGTTCGAATGCCCTTGGCCTCTAGATGCGCTTGAATATGCGTGACCAGTTCCGTCAGCGACATGTTCGCGATGAAGATCACAGCGGTTTCCCGCGTCGTCGCGGCCGTCGTCGGTCAAGGCTCAATCGCGTGCGCAAGTCGTCGGGCAGAAAACCAACGGCCTTTTTTAACAGAGCACGCAACTCTTCGCCAAACGGCCAGCGAGGATTCCAAGTGTAGACTCGCGTGCGCCCAACCAAAGAACTGATCAGCAGTCCTCCGCTCTCGAATTTATCAAGCTGGCGCTGAATGCCGTGCACATGGGTTTCCCAAAAGAACGCAATTTCTCGTCCATAAGCCTGTTCACGCGTCGCCATAAAAAGCAACACGCGTTCAGCGTCAACAGACCCTAAAAGA
>JANMYZ010000009.1:0-7245 GCA_031382605.1 Planctomycetota bacterium
ATGCGTTCAAGCGCACGTCCAAGTCGTTCATGAACGCACGGGCGCGGAAAGGGATGGGCTTTCTCCGACAATCCGGAGACGGTTTCGCTCGCTAAACCGATAGAAATGAGATCCGGCAATTTTCCGTGCTGACGCGCCAGACGCTCGGTCAGATAATTCACGTACATGCCTGCGTCGGTGATGCTGTCGCCAAGCACCAACACGCGCCCCTTCATCAGCACGTCGTTGACCGCTGCCTGCGCAGAGAAAGTGAAAGCCAATACCAAAGCCAATTGCTGGCCGATCACCAACCAATGACGCATGAAAAAAAGTGACATAGAATCTCCTGGGCGAAGTGTGACGTTGACGCTTCACGTACCGTCAGACAGAGAACGGTGTTGTCCATCCATCTTGCGATGACGAAACCTGCGCAGAAACGCTGTAAAATTATGGGACCTGTTCCGACTGGTTCCCCCGCCGTGCCTGCGCCATCGCTGGACAGCGGAGCCGAGGCACCACGATTCGATCATGCGCATTGCTCTCGCTCAGCTCAATTTACTCATCGGTGATCTTGACGCAGCGGGGGCGGCGATCCGCGCGGCGGCGAACCAAGCAAAATCTGAAGGCGCTGATCTTCTGGTCTGTCCGGAGCTCGCTGCCTGCGGCGGATACCCACCGCGCGACTTGCTTGAGCGCCGTTGGTTCGTCGACCAACAATGGGCTTTGGTGCAATCGTTGGCGCGCGATTTGCCTTTGCCGACGCTGATCGGTTGCGTTGAACCACTCGATCCTGGTCCTGGTCCATCATTGGCTAACGCCTTGGTCGCCATCGCAGGCGGACAGATCATCGCTAGTTATCATAAACGGTTGCTGCCTGATTACGACGTCTTTGATGAGCGCCGGTACTTCCGCCCAGGTACGAAACCGTGCGTTATTATGCTCGCTGGCAAACGCATCGGCCTGACTATTTGCGAAGATATTTGGAGCGCTGACTTTTCCGGAATTCGTTACGGCATTGATCCGGTGAAAGAACTGACCGGCACCTGCGATATGATCGTCAATGTTTCCGCATCGCCTTATCATGCCGGCAAGCCAGAATTACGTAACCGCGTCATCGCCAACGTCGCTAAGCGCACCAACGTACCAGTCGCTTACTGCAATCAGGTTGGCGCTCATGACGAACTATTATTTGATGGCGACAGCGCGCTGATCGGACCCGACGGAACGTATTTCGTCGATGCGCCGCGTTGGCGCGAAGCCGTCATAATTGGCGATGTGAATAAGCCGGTGTCTAAGCCACTGGTGCCAGACCCGCTCGAAGATATCTACGATGGTTTGGTGTCGGGCATTCGCGACTACTGCAAAAAAACCCACCAACGTAAAGTCGTGCTCGGATTGTCGGGCGGCATCGACTCCGCCTTGGTCGCGACCATGGCCGTCGATGCACTCGGTCCCGACAAAGTCATCGGCCTGCTGATGCCAGGTCCATATTCCAGTCCAGGCAGCATCACCGACGCGCTGGCCCTAGCAAAATCGTTAGGCATCACGCACCACACGTTGTCGATCACACAAAGTTGTCACCATCTGCTGGACGAACTGGCGCCCGCTTTTGCTGGTGGAGCATCAGGAGTAGCCGAGGAAAATCTGCAATCACGTCTGCGCGGCACCATGGTGATGGCGGTGGCGAATAAACATCACGCGATGGCGCTGACGACCGGTAATAAAAGTGAAATCGCCGTCGGTTATTGCACGATCTATGGCGACATGAACGGTGGACTCGCGCCCATCGGCGACGTGTATAAAACCACCGTGTGGGAACTCGCCCGTCTGCGCAATCGCCGCAGCCCGGTGATACCCGAAGCCAGCATTACCAAAGTCCCCTCCGCCGAACTGCGTGAAAACCAAACCGATCAAGACAGCCTGCCGCCCTACGAAGTGCTCGATCGCATCCTCAAACGCTACCTCGAAGACAGCGCCAGCCCGGAAGACATTATCGCCAGTGGCGAAGATCCCACGACCGTCCGCCGCATCGCACGCCTCGTCGAAATTTCCGAATTCACGCGCCGTCAGAGCGCCCCGATTTTACGCGTGTCCCGCAAAGACTTCGGCGTCGGCCGACGCATGCCGATTGCGCGGTATGTGGGTTGATGCGGAATCCGAAGAAATGCTTATCCCAATCTGTGATCATTTAACCTAAACGCGGCAGTCGGAATTCAAATTTCCAACGCAAAGACGCAAAGGAAAGGCAGGATTTCGAATTCAATTTTGTATGATCAAGGACTTCACCAAACAGATGAATCTTATTTTTTCTGTAAGTCCTTTGCGCTCTTTGCTGCTTTGCGGTAAAATGGTTTTCTACTGCGTTTTTAGGTCTAACTGAAAATATATGGTTTATGGTCATCCGTAAAAACGAGTGCGTTCTCGCGTCCCAGCGGGACGCCACGAGAATAGCCAGTTCTCGCGTCCCAGCGGGACGCCACGAGAATAGCCCGGCACTTCTAGTGCCGGGAATAACGTTAGCGATGGCCACAGTCCCGGAGGGACGGCTGAAATTTCCAGTGTTTCAGCCGTCCCTCCGGGACTAAGCAGGAACACGCGCTTGCTGTCCCGGCACTTGAAGTGCCGGGCTATTATCGGGCTGCCCCTCCGGGGCGCGAACAACATTTGTGTGATGTCGTGCGAGGTGGAACGGCATATTTTCATCATCGGGCGACGAAGAATCAACAAGATCCACTGTGAAAATTACCAACAACGGCCGCCGTCTACACCGTTGTCTACGCCGTCGCCTACATGGTCGTCTACATGACCGCCGTTTACACCGCCGTCTACATCGTCGCCTACACGAGCGCCGTCTACACCGTCGTCTACACGACCGTCTTATCCGGCTTCAGTACCCCGCGCTGGATCTGATCCAACTCAATCGACTCAAAGAGCGCTTTGAAGTTTCCTTCGCCGAAGCCTTGGTCGCCTTTGCGCTGAATGATCTCAAAGAAAATCGGGCCGATCACGGTTTCGGTGAATATTTGCAGTAACAGTTCGCGTTCGGTCTCGGTGCTGTGGCCATCGACTAAAATGCGCAGGCGTTTCAGCTCGGCTAAATTTTCGCCATGCCCTGGCAGCCGTTTGCCAATAAGGTCATAATAGGTGTCGATGGTATTTTGAAAAACGATGCCCGACGTCTTTAGTTTCTCAACTGACTGGTAAATCATCTCGGTTCCCAGGGCGATGTGCTGGATGCCTTCGCCGTGATAGAGATCTAAATACTCGGCGATCTGCGATTGATCGTCTGATGATTCATTGATGGGAATACGAATTTTCCCGCACGGTGAGGTCATCGCCTTCGATTTTAGGCCGGTGAGCTTGCCTTTAATATCGAAGTAGCGGACCTCGCGAAAATTGAATAGCGTTTCGTAATACTGCGCCCATTCCTTCATTCTGCCGCGATGCACATTATGCGTAAGGTGATCAATGTAGGTCAGCCCGTTGCCCGGCACCACGGCTGATGCACCAGGAATGGCCACGAAATCGACATCATAAATGCTGATATCGCCAATGGCACCTGCGGCGGCGGTTTTGGTTGCATCTTTGCCGCGCCAGCGATCGACGAAATAGATCAATGAATCACCAACGCCTTTGATCGCCGGAATGTTCAACTCCATCGGACCAGTCTTATTATCAAAACCCCACGCCCCCAATTTTAGCGCGCGCTGATAGGCAAAGGCGGCATCTTTCACGCGTAAAGCAATGGCACACACCGAAGGTCCATGATGACGCGCGAAGCGTTGGGCAAACGAATCTGGCTCAGCATTGATGATGAAGTTAATGTCACCCTGACGATAGAGCGTGACGTCTTTATGCCGATGCCGAGCGATTGCCTGAAAACCCATTTGCACAAAGAGTGCGCCTAATGCTTTCGGATCGGGAGCGGCGTATTCGATGAATTCGAATCCATCGGTTCCCATTGGATTGTCCCACGGCTTGAATTCCATGTCGACTCTTTTCTCTTCGCTTGGTTCATCGGAACGTAACTTGTGTCAGGCTATTACTGCCTTTTTGAAGGCAACGCTGAAAGCGCGCGGAGGATTCTTCGCATTGATTCGTCAGCATTTCATGAGCTTCATCAAACTATTTCTAGGCTTTTATCCGGCGAAATTCCACGGCGGTGGCGCACCTATCGCCTACATCGGTGGGCCTCTCGCTGCGTGCACGTTGCTTGGCAATCGACGCGAGCGACCTCGCGCGAAGAATGAATTGACCTACGGTATGAGACGGCACGGTACGCACCGATCACAGGGAAATTTTCATGCTCGACCGTCGGACTTTTTTTATTCGCGAACATGTTGGACTGCTGAAAATCAAAGATACCTACGACATCCTTGATCCGGAAACCCAGGCCCTGCTTGGCACCGCCAAAGAAACCACACCTGGATGGATTCTACTCCTGCGACTTCTCCTCAATAAAAGCATGCTACCGCTGGTCGTCGCGATCAGCGCGAGCGACAGTGAAAGGCCTATCCTGACCATGCACCGAGGGTTCACTTTTCTGCGCTCCAAAGTGTGGCTTGAAAGCGCTAACGGCGACAAAATTGGCTATTTTAAATCTAAACTATTCTCCTTCGGTGGCGGCTTTTGGGTGTACGACATGAAAGATACCAAGGTCGCAGAAATCAAAGGCGACTGGAAAGGCTGGAATTTCCGCTTCCTTGATGAGAGCGGAAAGGAACTCGGCTTGGTCACCAAGCAATGGTCTGGTATTGGCAAAGAATTATTTACCTCAGCCGACAATTATCTGATTTCCATTAACGACCTCGGCAAAGAACAGGCGGCGTATGGCGCGCTCCTGCTCGCCGCTGGCATCGCGATTGACACCGTCTTCAAAGAACGGAATTGAGTTCACGTCCGGTCGACTTTATCCTGGATTTAAACAGGCCCTACCGTTGCACCTTTGCGGTGGAAGTTTTAATTCCAAATGCGGTCTTTAGGATCAACGCGGAAATTCTTGGCTGGGTCTGCGTGCCGGCACTTTGGTAACGCTGATCCTTAACCGTACCGTCGACCAATCATTGCTACCAAAGCCCGCGTTGAGCGAGTCGAGCGCATCAGCACCTGTGACGCCAGCCATTGCCAATGCGGCTGCGGCAGCCGATGTCACAGCGGATAAAATTCCGGTTTCATCAGCGCTGACGCTCGCAGTGCCGACCGAAACATTCCCAGCTGACAAGGCTGCAAACGAGCCGACGCCGAGTAATAAAGTGCCAGTGGTTGCCGCACCGATCACGCCGCCGCCCGGTAAGTAGCGTCGCGTTTCAGCTGCTTTAGCGCAGTCTTTATCAGCAACAAACTGTCACCCGCGAATGGGCTCAAAGACCCCAACGGCTTTATTTTTCCGGACATTATCCCAGGGAAATGCGTGACCGTTCATGGCAACATAAACGCCAAACGGCAAGCATTGCGCGTAGGCGAGGGCTGCTCCCAGATTGAAAATACCGTCCGAGCTACCGAGTTTATAGGGGATCATCGCGCCCGTCAGGATGATCGTTTTATTTT
Organism: Planctomycetota bacterium; assembly: GCA_031382605.1. Lineage (GTDB taxonomy): Bacteria > Planctomycetota > UBA11346 > UBA11346 > UBA11346 > BOG-1363. The sequence goes on from JANMYZ010000009.1 coordinate 5,527, forward strand.
GAATACTGCGGCCAAGCACTGCGGCGGTTTCAGTCATGGTGTCAGTGCCGTGCGTCACCACGATGCGATCTGATGAAACCGTGCGACAGCATTCCGCAATACGCTCTCGATCGGCGGCGGTCATCAGCAAGCTATCGATCATCATCACGGTCTGAATCTCAACCTGAAGAGTGCTACGACCCAGGCTCAGCATCTCTGGCAGGTGCGTGTCTTTGAATGCTAATTCACCAGTTAACTCATGATATTCCTTGTCGATTGTTCCGCCGGTAACGAGGAGGTGAATGTTCACGCTTAAAATCTCCGCTGGTTAAACTGGTTACTGCTCTTCGCTAGATTCTATTTTACTACGGAGCTATCGGATAGCCTTTCCATAGCCTTTCCATAGCCATTCCAAAGCATGCGGAAGAATTTGTCCGCGTGCGGGGCCAAGTCCATGTCCGACATTCAGGCAATACAGATATTGGTAATGGTAACCTTTCGCCTTCAGCACTTTCGCCATGCGGTTATTGGCTTCTACCCAATCGTGCATGTCATCACGCATCACATTCGGATTCAGTAAATCGTGATCGCCAACGGCGATAAACAGACGAATAGGTTTCTGCGCGCTCTGCGGGATAAGTTTGTCATGAAAATCCCAGGCGCCGCCCGGAGTCTCAGGATTGAAGGGCCATTGTTGGTTCACGAAGGTGCCTGAAAACGTCAGCACGCGATGGTAAAGTTCCGGATGATACCAGGCCATGATCAAAGCAGCGGAGCCACCAGAGCTGGTGCCCATGGTCGCGCGTCCCTCGGGATCCTTGGTTAATTTCACGTTATAGTTTTTCTCCACCACGGGCAGCACATGGGTTTCGATGTATTCAGCGTACAGCCCAGACATGGTATCGTATTCGCGCCCGCGTTCGTGTCCCTGCGCGTCACCGCCTCCATTGCTAATCATAATAGCGATCATCGCCGGGACGCGGTGTTGAGCGATTAAATTGTCGAGCACATGCGCCATGCCCATATCCGGCTTACCCATCTGCGGACCATCGTGAATAACGATGAACGGCGCAGCGCTACCAGGAACATACTGCGCTGGGATATAGACCGTCGCCGTGCGAGTATAATCGATCGGATGCGTTTCAACGATCAGCGTCTTAGGATTTTTAGGATCTACCGTACCAAAAACATTCCGAGCAATTCCTGGATTAAGCAGCGTTCCGTCTTTCGAATTCAGCGTGAATTGTTGCACCTTCCCCTGCGGAACGCCGTCAACGACCTTGGACTCCGGCGCCGACTGATAATCCGGGCCAATCAGGAAATCACCGTCGACATCCGCCGGTGGGTTCACGCCAGGTTTCCCATCCAGTCGAGTAAACGTGGGAGTCCCAGGAGCATCGAAGGCACGCGTTGGCGGCCCGTCTTTTTTCGGCGCTGGTGGTTTCGCATCAGCGCCAAAGGCGAACGAACCGCAGGCGAGCATGCTGACCATAATGATTCTGAAGATCACGAATTCTCCTGAGCGATTTGTTGCAACGAACGATAACCATCTCTGCCACGAGCAGCCGCTGGGATAGCGTCATTGCTGTCACGTCGTTGAGCCTAAAAAACGCAGTAGAGAACCATTTTACCGCAAAGCAGCAAAGAGCGCAAAGGACTTACAGCAAAAACAAGAGTCACCCGTTTGGTGAAGCCATTGATCATCTCAATTTTGATTCAAACCTTTGCTTTTCTTGGCGT
>JANMYZ010000016.1:0-3106 GCA_031382605.1 Planctomycetota bacterium
GCTCAAGCGTTTCCATCGACGTAGGCTTTGGGCTTACCGGCATGCCAGGATAAAATATTTTCGCTAAACCAACCACCACGAGCTGATCTTCAGCGGTAAGTCCGTGTTCAACTACGCGCAAATCACCGACCGCAGCACCAAGCTGAACGGGACGGAAACTGGTCACACCATTTATATCGACACCATAGACATAGCGCGTGTTGAGCTGTGCTTGAACGGCGCGTTCATGGATCAGCAACACCGGACGGCTCGGTCCGGTTTCCATGCGCACGCGGGCAAAGGCACCCGGCGTCAGTCGCCGATCGGCATTGGCAATTCGTGCGCGTACGCGGATTGAACCACTGCCATTTTCAATGCGGTTATCAACAAAGGTTACCTGACCCATATGCGGAAATCCTTTTTCGCCCATCAAGGCGACAGACACCGCAACGGCTTCGCCGCCAGCAGTCGCGGCGCGCAAACGCTCACCGACCTGTTGCCAGGTACTTTCGTCCACATCAAAGGCGACATACACCGGATCAACGCTGACCAGCGTGGTCAGATGCGTTGGCGGAACTGGACCACCGCCTTGTACTAAATTGCCGACGGTGGTTTGTATTTTGCTGATGCGTCCACTGATTGGCGCAGTTACCTTGGCATAGCCAAGATCCAGCTCTGCCGTTAAAAGCCCGGCTTTCGCGGCGGCGACATCAGCGTCAGCGGTGCGCAAGGTGGCTTCTTGATCATCAAATTGTTGGCGTGAAATGACCTGATCTTGGACCAGGCGTTTGCCGCGTTCGAGTTGGAGTTTTGCCAACGCTTGGCGCGCTTCGGCGCTGGCGACTTGGGCCTGCATGCGCGCCAGCGTTGCTTTCAGCGGCAAATCGTCGATGTCGAGGATGGCGTCGCCAGCCTTGACCTCGGCTCCATCAGCAACGTGAACTTTGGTGATCACGCCGTTGACGCGGGGACTCAAAATAACGGTGTCGACCGCTTCAATGCTGCCGGTCAGTTCTTTCACTGGTGCCAAGGTGCGGCTGATGGGCGTCGCGACGCCGACCTCAGTCGGCGGCATGTGGTGACCGTCAGCGCCAGGTGGTTTTTTATCCAAGCATCCGCTGAGCGTAAGCGCACCAACGATGGCAAAAGCAGGAATGAGATAACGCATAGGAAAAATCCTCTGAGGAGGTCGCGAAGTGAGGTGAAGATAAAAGTGAAAAGAGAAAATGTGGTTGAGATCGCGTTGGGTTTGAAATTTACGGCGTCATCGTCGCGACCAAATGTTGGATCAGCGAGCGAAATGATTGGTCTGCCTGAGTTCGTGAGAGCTGAGTGCCATGTTCAATGACGGACCACACCAAACGTGCTTGATAAATGGCGTCGCCTGGAAATTTCAGCTCGCCCGCCTGGCGTCCCTGATCGAGCCACGCAGCCATGCCAGCAAGACAGTCATCAACCCAGGCGCGGACCTTGATCTGAAGATTTTCCGGGAGCACGGAAAATTCCGATAACAGCAAATTGATCGGGCAAGATTTACCGCTGGTGCAGGTGTGTTCGGCGACTTGCTCTGCTAAGGCCAACAGCCGATCGCGAACATTCGGATACGCCTGGCACAGCGCCGTCATCTGCGGATCGCTTTGGGCGCGAAACCAATCCACCAAAGCAACGCCCAGATCGGCCTTGGTCGGAAAATGATAATGCACGCTGGCGGCACGAATCCCGACGGCGTCGGCGAGGTCGCGAAAGCTGAATGACGCGTAGCCCACGCGCTGCAACAGGTCAGCAGCGACGGTTAGTAATTGTTCGCGGGTAGTGGCGGCGACAGCGGCTGGTGGATGCATGGGCGGAGTGTCTATCTATCACTAGGTAGACGGCAACTGGCGATCTCAACGGAAACGACGTGAACGCATAAATCCTCAGTAAAATGCAGTCATTTTTCCTGTGGAAGGTCGTCGCTCACGCTCGAAGTGGGAACCAAAGCGTTGCCGATTTCATGCCGAGGCAGCGGCGCATGCGGGATGCGATGCAGCACCACCACCCAACTACGGCCATAGAAACGGCGTTCGGACTCGCGCAGTCCAGGCGGCAATGGCGGCAGATCGTGACCGCGTTCACCACGGATGACCAAGCGCCCTTTGCTGCTCATCGCCGCCATCGCCAGGCGCAATAATTCACTGAGCGTTTCCGGTTGATCGACAAACCAAGGAAACGGTGGATCCGCGAAAATCAGATCCAAACCAGACAACGTCGGTAGCGCCTGTTGGAATTGCCGTGTGAGCAGATGCAGTCCCGTCGGCGCACCAAGCGCCCGATGGTTGGCTTGCAGAATCGAAATCGCATGGCGACCAGATTCGATCAGGTGAACATCCGCCGCCCCACGGCTGAGCGCCTCGCACCCGAAGCTGCCCGATCCGGCGCAGACGTCCGCCACTTTCCAGCCATCGCACGACTGCCCAAGCCAATCAAAAAGCGATTGCTTGATGCGATCCGGCAATGGCCGAGTTTCCAGTCCAGGAGGAGCCAGCAGTTTCCGGCCTCTAAATTCACCAGCGATGATTCTTAGCATGTCCGATGTCCGATGTCCGATGTCCGAGGTCTTGTGCTGCGGGAATTGGTTGGGGTCACAGGGTCTTGGTCAGTCTGGCTGAGTTCTTTTTTAGCTGACATACATGGTCTCGTTACGCTTCGTAGAGAAGACATCGGACATCGGACATCAGAAAGACATCGGACATCGGACAGCGGACAGCAGGAAGAGATCGTCCCAGAATCCTGGGTACGTTTTCGCCGTACACGCGGGATCAGCGATGCGAATCATGCGTTGGGATGCTGGTACGCTCGAATCCCAATGATGGTCGCGCGCGGCGGCGGCCAAGATGGCGAAGCTCATTGCCATGCGGTGATCGCTATAGCACTCAATCGTTGCTGGTTTCAGTGGTCTTGGGGTGATGCGCAGCCAATCGTCGCCGTGTTCGACGTGTTGGCCGACGCGCCTGAGTTCGTTGACCGTCGCGATCAGGCGATCGGTTTCTTTGATGCGAATATTGGCGACGTTGCGGATGGTGGTTGGCCCTTCGCACAGCGGCGCGATGGCGGCCAGCGTCATCACCGTGTCGCTGATATGGTGCAT
>JANMYZ010000035.1:0-3562 GCA_031382605.1 Planctomycetota bacterium
CCACCGGCAAGGAAGTGAGCGCCTACGCCATCGCCGACGGCGCCCTGGTGTGGCGGTGCAATCTGATTCACGCTGACGGCGTGCTGACCAACGACCGCCAGTTATTGGCGTGGAGCGATAAAGACGGTCGCGCGGTGGGACTTGATCCTGCTGATGGCCGATTGCTGTGGAGCAGCGAATTACCGACGCTTAAAAATGAACAATTCCAAGGTGCTTCCCAAACGATCAGCGGCGAGCATGGCGTGCTGCTGGGAAAACACGCCGCCGTGATTGATCTGCGCACCGGCAGCATTCGTTGGGCGTTTAGCGATGCCGAAGTGGTCGATGCGAAAGTCGCCCTGACCAAAGTCGCGGTGGTGCCGATGACACCACTCATGCACATGGGCAGCAGGGGCTACCGACAGTTCTCCGGCTTCGCTGGCGGCCCTTATGCGCAACCCGCTGCCATTGATGGTCCCACCAGCTGGACCACCACCTTCATCAGTCGGGCCCGTCAGCCCATGGCCAGCGTGGTCGCCTATGGCGGTGATCTGTTGATCGGCGATCCGTCATCATCGGCCGTCATTCCCCTGGCCTTGCCGCTGCGCAGCACGGCGCTGCCGGTTGGTACCGTGCTCGGCACCTATGGCCGCCGCGCATTGCTGCTGACCAATAGCGGCGCGCAGATCTGTTCACTGGATGACGGCTCGGTTATCAGCCAAATTCCGCTGACCTCGGTGCTGCGCAAAGCCGAAGAAGGACTGACAGCCAACCCAGCAAACGCCTGGATTTCAGGCGTCGTCAGTGGCCGACTGGGTTGGCTTTCTGGCCCTGGTGGAGTGCTCACTATCGATCTTGATCGCAGCGAAATCGTTGACCAACAAACGTGGGACGCGCAATGGTCGGTCGCCGCAGATGATGTGATGCATTGGACGCTCGGCGGTGCGGTGATCGGCAACCAGCAAATGAACAATATCTACGGCCATACCAACAACTCAGTCAAAGAACGCCTGCCGGTGGGCGTGGTCAGTGCAGGCTTCGCCGTCCTGCCAGTTGGTTCGCAACGCTTAGTCGCACTCAGCGGAGCACGTGATGGCCACTGACACCAGTACCGCGATGACCAGCGACGACGATCTTTTTGATCCGCTGTTTCTTGATCGCCTGCGCGTGCTGGCGTTGCAGGTCCGTCGTCGTCGCCGTCAGCGCCGCCAAGGCCCCGCGCAAACGCCAACCGCTGGCCATACGCGTGAATTCAAAGATCACCGACACTACGCTCGCGGCGATGACTACCGTTCCATCGACTGGCGGGTGTTCGCCCGCCTCGACCGGCTTTTTGTGCGGGTATTTGAGGAAATTCAAGAATACCACGTCCACGTGTTGCTCGACCGCAGTACTTCGATGTTTGAGCCGTGTCCACGCAAACGGCGCGATGCTTTACGACTGACCGTGGCGATCGGCTACCTCGCCTTGTCGGGCGGACATCGGCTGTCGCTGCACAGCATCAGCGATACCTGTCGACGCGAATTGCCGCCGCTCAAAGGCCAGGGACACGTCCACGGATTAATCGACCATTGCCGACAATTAACTTTTGCTGGCACCTCAGATCTGGCGACGTCGTTACCGCGTTTTAGTGCTGGCAATGAACGCCGTGGAATTGCTTTTGTGATCAGCGATTGCCTGGGCAATGATCCCACACGCACCATTCCCGCGCTCAAAACCATGCGTTCGTGGCCGGCCGAATCGCATCTTATTCAGGTGATCGATCCCGCCGAACGTGCGCCCACGCTGGAAGGGGAACTGCGCCTAGAAGATGTCGAAAGCGGCGAGCAGCGGCGCGTTTGGCTGACGCGCGATGATCTGGCGCGCTATCGCACGGCGTTTACTGGCTGGTGCGATGACATCACGCGCAGCTGCGCTGGCTGGCAACTGGATCACATCAGATGGGATACGGCGCAACCGTTTGAAGATCAGTTCCTCGCCTTCCTGGAGCGCGGCTCTGCCCTGAGTGGCGGATGAGATTTTTGCTCCCCAGCGCACTCGCATGGTTGCTGCTCTTGGCCATTCCATTGGTACTGCACTTGGTGCGCCCACGCGCGCGCACCGTGCGCACCAGTACGTTGGCGTTTTTCATCGGGCTCGATCGGCGGCAACAAGAGTCACCGTGGTTGCGTTGGCTCAAACGCCTGCTCGCGTTGTTGCTCAGCGTCGGTGTGGTCGCTGGAATTATTTTTGCTCTGAGCCGTCCGGTGGTGGCGCCTGCCAATGATCTGCTCCGCAGTGTCGTGTTGCTGGTGGATCGCTCAGCGTCGATGGCGGCGCGCACCGCCGACGGTCGCACGCGCTTGGAGCAAGCGGTGATCACCGCCCGCCAACGCCTTGCGGGCTTGGCCGCTGGCTGCGCAGTGACCGTCATCGCGCATGATGCACGCAGCGAAATCGTGGTCGCCACCACCATCGACCGCCGCGAAGTCGAACGCGCGCTTGCCGCGCTCACCGTGCATCCGGTCGCTAGTGACGCCGCTACCCATGCGAACGCCGTGGCCTTGGCCGGACGTCTTGCGGCAGCCGCAACTCCGGCGCAGGTGTGGGATTTAAGCGACGCGCCATCAGCAGATTTTCCAAGCGATACCTTGCCCGCCGGAGTCACCCGCGAGCCGCTGAATCTGGCGCTGACGACGCCACTAAACGTTGGTCTCAGCGCGGCAGATTTGCGCCGACGTCCGCTGGAGCCCGGTCAACTCGATGTGTTCGTCGAGATCTCCGCGACGCTGGCTGCGAACACCAACGCCGAAGCGGTGTTGGTCGCCAGCATCGATGCTCAGCAAGTTGCCCTGCGCACCGTCACGCTCAACGCCGATGCTGAGGGTCATTGCGCGGTGCAGCGTTTATCTTTTGCGCTCGATCATCCCACCGGCGCGATTTTACAGCTGAACGTGCGCTTGGCTGACGATCAGCTGCCGCTTGATGACGTGGTGGAATTACGTCTACCGGAATTGACACCGCTGCATGTCTTGCTCGTCGGCGAGCAACCAGATCCGTTTCTGATACTGGCTTTGGCTGGACTGGAAAAAGCGGGCGGCATGCGCGTGGAGCGCTTAGCTCCGGCAGCTTGGACCCCCTCCACCATTGCTGACGTGGTGGTGTTTCATCATTGGTTGCCGCCCACCTGGCCAGAGCGCGCGATCGTGCTGGTCGACCCACCGGCCAGTTTGCCACCGCTGACCGTGACCCCGATCAGCGATGGATTACCAGTCGAATCACCGCGCTGCCCGGATGCCAGCCACCCGGTATTATTTGGTGTCGCAAGTGCGCGGGTGTCAGCTCTGCAAACGGCGGTGTTGACCGGCGACGGTGGTCTGCAACCGCTGTGGTTATCACCCGCAGGTCCATTGTTGATGGCTGGCGAAGTGAAATCCGCCCGCGCCGTGGTGCTCGCTGCTGCGCCGTCGCGCAGTGCGCGCTTGGCGTTGACGGCGGCGTATCCACTGCTGATTGCCAATGCCCTGCTGTGGACCAGCGAACCCGCACGTGAACGTCGCACCGGCCATCGTCACCGCACTGGCACCGTGCTGCCGCTGAAGGG
>JANMYZ010000072.1:0-2450 GCA_031382605.1 Planctomycetota bacterium
TCGCAAAGGCGCTTTCACCGGCGCGCTGACCGATCGCGATGGCCTGCTGAAACGTGCCGATGGTGGCGTGTTGTTTCTGGATGAAATCGGCGAGCTTGGGCTGGATGAACAGGCGCTGCTGCTGCGGGCGATTGAAGATAAAATTTTCCTGCCGGTGGGCGCGGATAAACCCGTGCTTTCTGACTTCCAACTGATCGCCGGAACCAATCGCGATTTAGATGATGGCATACGTAACGGAAAATTCCGCGAGGATCTGTTGGCGCGCATCAACCTGTGGAGCTTCCGTCTTCCTGGGTTGGCGGAACGACGCGAAGATATTGAACCCAACGTCGATCATGAACTCGAACGTTTTGCCCAGGAAAATGGCAAGCGCATCACCTTCAATGCCGAAGCGCGTGCACGCTTCCTGACCTTTGCGACCGCGTCGTCAGCTGCGTGGAGCGCGAATTTTCGTGACCTCGGCGCCGCCGTCACGCGCATGGCGACCCTCGCGGAAGGCGGACGTATTGGCGAAGATTTGGTTCATGAAGAATGCGCGCGCCTGCATCAGCAATGGCACGCGCCGACCAGCAGCGGCGATGATCCGGTGAGCAACATTCTTGGCGCCCGCGTCAGTACGCTTGATCGCTTCGATCACGTGCAACTGGCCGAAGTTATTCGCGTGTGTCGCGCATCGCGTACGTTGTCCGAAGCTGGCCGGACGTTGTTTGCGGTTTCGCGCAGCGAACGAAAAACGGCGAATGACGCGGATCGTTTGCAGAAATATCTGGCGCGCTTCGAACTGACCTGGGACATGATCCGGCCTGGGTAAGCACGCCAGACGCCGGGAGGGTCGAGCGCCGGCTCGACCGTGGCCTCGACCGTGGCCTCGACCATGGCTATAAATTCATGGTCGAGCTGGTGCTCGACCCTCCCGGCGCGTGGACGGGGCGGCTTGCGCGAATCTTGTGGGAACTATTCTTTCACTGATGAAGACCAACGCTGCGCTTACGTGTCCATCATGTTCGGCGACCATTCCTTTGGCCGACGTGAACGTCGCCAAGGATCTTGCTTTGTGCCGAGCGTGCGGAGCAACGACCTCATTTTCCCGTCTGCAAGGCGCTGGCGAATTGAAAGATGTAAATCTGGAGGTTCCTCCCAAACATGTGCGCGATGTTCATGACGGACAATCAGATCTGGTGCTGACTTACCGCCGCAGATCACCCATACTTTTATTTCTTATTCCGTTTACGGCGCTGTGGTCTGGCGGTTCGGTGGGGATGATTTACCTCAGGCCATTGCTGCAAGGTAAGCCATTCGAAGTCGGCGAGGCGCTCTTCGGAATTCCTTTTTTGATTGGCACCGTGATTCTGCTCACGTTTATCACGTATTTATTTTTTGGCCGCTGGGTTATTCGCGTAACGGGTAACGAAGGATCGGTTTTCAACGGGGTTGGCAGTCTTGGTTGGACGCGGCGCTTCACCATCGACCGCAGCAGTACGGTCACGCTGGCGGCGTGCGGAGCGAGTGTAAATAATCAACCCGTGCCCTGTATTCGCGTCGATACCGGAGCAGCATCGCTCTCCTTTGGCGCTTTTATCAAAGAGGACAGCAAGCTCTTCATCGCTGCTCGACTTCAACACTACGCAAGAGCGAAGTAAGCACGCGTTTGGTCGGCGCTCTGCGAAAGTGCCGAAACGACAAAACCATCGGTTTTCACCGATGGTTTTGTCGTTTAATGCACGGACGGGGACTCGAACCCCGACGAGAGTTACCTCGCTAGCACCTCAAGCTAGTGCGTCTGCCAATTCCGCCACCCATGCTTAGGGGAGGGCGAAACATAGGAGCGTGTCCCAGGGCGTCAATGGTGATGATCGGCTGAATGCGGCTGAATGCGGCTGACTATTTGCGTGCTGGAGTGACGGTGCCAAGCCTAGGTGCCGCACGGGGAGCGGCGGCCTGCTTGCGGGTTGGCTCAGCGGCTTCAGCAGGCCGCTGAGTGTAGCTGGCGATGATCTGCGAGAGATATCGCCCTGGGCATTCGGTACTTTTGAAATGCTGATGTCCGTAAACCGATGCACGGCTGATGTCGTATTGCAGGCACAAGCGATCGAGGGTGTTGAGCAGTGCGGTGCGTTGGGCGGCTGGGACACGAGCTTGATCAAAATCACCGATCAAACAGACACCGATATTGAGCTTATTGACCTGATCATTACCTGCGTGCGCGCCTTGGTATTTCAGCGGACGACCTTCGTAAACTTTGCCGCTCACGTCGATGATGAAGTGATAACCGATGCAAGCCCATGGTTCGGCGTGACCCGTACCTTTAATGTGATTGAGATCGACCTGACGCAGCCACTCTCCGCTTTCCGTGTGAATATCGTCTTTGTCACCGCTGTGGTGAACCGTGATGACGTTCGGCGTGCCTCCCATTGGCTTCGTGCGGCTCACCACGATAGATTGCTGCGTCC
>JANMYZ010000104.1:0-1718 GCA_031382605.1 Planctomycetota bacterium
CGACGCACGTGTGGCGCTGATGCACTTCGCTTGCTGGCTCAACCGGTTGATCGCGTGGTGCCCAGGTCAGCGCTGGTTTTGTCAACGGTGGCTCAACGCGATCTCGACGACTTCGTCACCCGTTGTCGTCGACGCGAAGCGTTATGGTTGGGATTGGGTGAAACGCTGGCGTGTACCATCAATCATGGTGCACGAGCGTTATTCGTCGGCGACAGCGGCACCGGGAAAACACTGGCCGCATCGTACGTCGCGACGTGCTTAGGCGCGCCACTCTATCGCGTCGACTTAGCCTCGGTGATGAATAAATATGTTGGCGAGTCGGAAAAAAATCTTGGCCGACTGCTCGACCTCGCCGCCGCTGTCGACGTGGTCTTGCTCTTTGACGAAGCGGATGCGGTGTTCGGTTCGCGTAATGAAGGATCAGAAACCGGTGAACGCTACGCGAACATGCTCACCAATTTTTTACTGACGCGTATTGAGCAGCATCCAGGCATCGTGATTCTGACGGCCAACAGTCGCAGCCGTATCGATCAAGCGTTTACTCGCCGCCTGGACACCATCATCGAATTTCCGCTACCTGGCCCCAGCGAGCGTTTCGCGCTGTGGCGCGCGCACCTTGGTCAACGCAGTCCTGGCGATGAAGCTTGTCGTTGGATCGCTGGGCATTGTGATTTGCCCGGCGGAATCGTGCGCAACGCCGTGCTGAGTGCGGCTGCCGGATCCGGCGCCGACGATCAACCGTTATCGCTGCCCCATCTGGTACGAGCCATCGAACGGGAATACCGTAAGATGGGGCGCACCATGCCCGCTGCCCTCGCCACCGTTCAGGAGTGAGTCATGGCTGTCACTACCGCTCGTCGTAAAGCCCACGCACCGTCCGCTCAGCAGCAAGTGGCTCAGCGTCGCGTCCAAGCCAAACAGCAGGGCGCCAGTTTGCCGGCTTATCTGCAACGCAAATTATCCCTTGGCCAAGTGGGCGATGCCTACGAAGTCGAAGCCGATCACGTCGCTGACCAAGTCGTCGCAGCAGGAAATGCCTCCCCCGCGTTAGAGTCCAGTCCCACCGCGCAACGCGTTCCTGCTGACGAGAAAAAACAAGACGCGAAGAAACCGGAGGAGAAGGCACAGAAAGCCGAAGCGGACAAGAAAGACGCGAAGAAACCAGACGAGAAAGCACAGAAAGCCGAAGCCGATAAGAAAGAGGCTAAGAAGCCGGACGAGAAAAAAGATCAGAAGCCAGCCGTCCAGAAAAAAGAAGTGAACGCCGACGCCAAGATTGCCGACGAAAAAAAGAAATTAGGCCCAGGCGCTGAGGCCAAAGCCGCCAATCAAGGACTGGCTCCCGCAGATCATGAACCCGCAGCGGCCAGCGAAAAAGCGCCAGAAAAGCAGCAAGCCGCTCAGGCCGCCCAGGCCGACAAACCCGGCGCCGACCAGAAAAAGAAAGACGATAAACCTGCGGCAGCACAAACAAATTCGCTCGCCAGCGGCATCACCCGCGTGCAAGCGCAGTCGCTCCAAACCAAGGCCGATGCAGGCGGCAGCGTCCCTGGCGATGTCGAACACCGCATCGACGCCACGCGCGGCGGCGGGGCGCCATTACCAGCCAACACCCGTGGCGAAATGGAATCACAATTCGGCACCGACTTCGGCAACGTCAATGTGCACACGGGATCTGAAGCCCAAAGTTTATCGAGCGACCTCAACGCCAAGGCGTT
>JANMYZ010000207.1:0-1857 GCA_031382605.1 Planctomycetota bacterium
TCGCCGAGTTGTACTCGGCTGGGGTTTCGCAGAGCCAAGGACCATTCGGCGTTAGGGGACGAGCGCGCCAAGCCAGCGTTTTGCTCACCCTGGCAACCGTGGGCTCCAACCTAGAGTCCCGCGCCATGCTCAATCGGTTGGTCATCTTGCCGCTCTTGCGGTCATTGCGCTATCTGGCGGTCGATACCGCGAGTCGGTTGGGCGGATCACTTGGCATCGCGACCTTCCATCTGGGCTTTCGACGTGGTGTTGCCAGCGGCTGCGTCCACACCGCGCTTGGTCTGACCGGCACGCGTCGGCGCGATGTCGTGCGGCGATCTTACGCCAGCATGGGCGCCAGTTTTACTGAGCTGTGGACCATCGGCGGGGTTGATGGCGGCGAACATCACATCGTCGGTGGTAATCCCACCTGGATGAAAGAACTCGTTCGTCGTCATCCTGGGTGTGTGTTTTTAACGCCACACCTTGGCAATTGGGAAGTTGGCGCTTACGGATTCGCCCGTTTGGTACCAAAGTTGTTGGCCTACGCCAAGGCTCAGCACAACGCCGCCATCGATGCCATCGCAAATCAGCAACGTGCCCGCGCAGGGATGACGGTTTTGCTGACCCACCACGGCGACCGCACGACGGCCGTCCAGGTTTTGCGAGCGCTGCGTGGTGGGACTCCGGTCGCTTTGCTGGCCGATCAAGGGCCGTCGTCACAAGAAGGTACGCGCGCGGTGTTCATGGGCATTGAAACGTATTGCCATGCTGGCCCTGGTTTTTTTGCCAAGCGCACGGGCGTACCAATCATTCCCGTGCTTTGCGTTCGCCGCAAAGCTGGTGTCTTCAGCGTCATTGCTGGTCGCTCATTGCCAGCGAGTGCAGGCGATGAAACCGCGTTGATTCAAGCCTCAATGGATTTGCTCGGCGCGATGATCGCGGCAGCTCCCGGTCAATATTTCTGGCAACATAAACGATTCAAGAATCATCTGGGCGTTGCGGCCCGCGCCGTGGAGCCATGGAAAGTCCATGGCTTAAATCTGCTGCGTAACCCGCTACAAGCTTTGACGCCAAAGGTCTGACATGTACATCGATATTGAACCGAATGACAATTTAGACGAGCCCGTGATGGCGACTTTCAATGTCACTGGACCAGGAAAAAATATTGACGCGGTGCACCTTGATCTGGGCGATGGACAGTGGCACTGGTGTGCGGTCACGGGTTGGAAAGACGGCCCAGTACCAGCAACCTATACTCCGATCGAAGAAAGCGGCGACGGGCCCGCACGTTTAGTTACGGGCAGTGATCACGGTATTCGTTTGGCACGCATCGCGGCGCCTGACATGGCGGCACACGTGCATTGGTCGATAACCGATTCCGCCCAGTGGGCTGAGCCTTTCTTAATCTGCATCCCTGAAACCAAGGTCCATAGCACGTGAGCAAAGTCGACATCATCCGCACGCATCCCGCTGATCGTTCGCGTCTGCCGGACGGTCAAACCGAAACCACCAAATGGCCCGTGCTAACGTATGGTCCGACGCCGCAGGTCAGCACTGATGATTGGCGCATGCGCGTGTGGGGCGCGTGCGAAAATCCCATCGAATTGGATTGGGCGGGATTATCAGCGTTGCCGTTTGTACGCGTGCAAGCCGACATGCACTGCGTCACGACTTGGTCACGCTACAATTTTGTTTGGGGCGGCTATCGCGTGCGCGATTTACTGGCCTTGGCAAAACCAAAAGCCGAATGCACGCATGTCATGCAACACGGCTACGGCGACTACACCACGAATACTTCATTAGCAGATGTCATCGACGACGATGCGCTGATCGTAACGGAAATGGATGGCGCGCCGCTGGATGTCGAACACGGCG
>JANMYZ010000123.1:0-1894 GCA_031382605.1 Planctomycetota bacterium
GTGGCGGAACGCTTGGTGCCGCAAGATGGCCGGACCACCCTGAGACTTGGCGATCGCGCGATTGATGTGCGCATCAGCACGTTGCCGACGGCGTATGGTGAACGCGTGGTGCTGCGTTTGCTCGATAGTGGAAATAATCTGCTCGATGTGCCGCGCCTTGGCATGCCTGTCCATATAGCGAAGCCTTTCCAGGCTGCCGCCGATCGCGCCAGCGGCATCGTGCTGGTCACCGGCCCAACGGGTTCGGGCAAGACCACGACGCTCTATGCCACGCTGCGCAGTTTAGAGGCCGGCGAGCTGAATATCATGACCATTGAGGATCCGATCGAATACGAACTGTCCTCGCTCGGCATCCCGATCAGTCAGAGTCAGGTGAACGTGAAAAAGGGCGTCAATTTCGCCAACGGTTTGCGGCATATTTTACGCCAAGATCCCGACGTTATTATGATTGGTGAAATTCGTGACGCGGAAACCGCACGCATTGCCATTCAGGCTTCGCTCACGGGACACTTGGTTTTTTCCACCCTGCACACCAACGACGCCGTGTCTGCGGTCACCCGTCTGATCGATCTTGGCGTGGAACCGTATTTAGTCGCCTCATCGCTTTCGGCGGTGTTGGCACAGCGTTTGGTGCGAACTTGCTGTTCCCAGTGTACTGGCAGTGGCGTCCTCAATGAGGCGTCCTGTAGCGCTTGCCAAGGTTCTGGCTTCAAGGGCCGCACGGGACTCTTCGAGTTGCTCACTATCGATGAAACGCTGCGCACGGCGATTTCCAACGGCGCCAGTTTAGATGATCTGCGACGACTGGCTGGTGAACATGGCATGCGTACTTTTTCTGACGAAGGTGACGATTTGATAACCAGCGGCCGCACCACGCGAGCAGAAATCGAACGAGTCATCCATCATGGCTGAGGTCACCGCGAACCATGCTGCCACGCCAGGCAACGGTCAGCGCGTGCTGTTCCGTTACCGTGCGCTGGAATCCGCCACCGGACGCCTGCGCACCGGCGAACAAGATGGCGAATCCGCTTACGCGGTGCGCGCCAGCCTACGGCGCATTGGCTTGGAAGTTCAGTCGCTTGAAGATGTCACTCCGCGCGCGGGGTCACGCTCACGTTGGCTCCAACCGCTGATCGCTGCCAGCGATGCTCGTCGGCGTCGTCAGCGCCGCATGGTGAAAGCGGATCTCTGTGATGGTTTGGCGACGCTCATCCTGGCAGGGGTTCCGATCGAGCAGGCGGTGGCATCGCTGGCGTCGTCATCAGCGCGGCCAGCAGCCGAACAACGACTGCTGCGCGCGCTTCGCGATCGCTTACGTGAAGGCACGCCCTTCGCCACCGCGTGTGAAGATCACCCTGCGTGGTTTGATCGCTTTGATATCGCGTTGTTGGACGCCGGGCAACGTGCAGGAGAACTCGCCGCCACCTTACAAAATCTTTCGCAACACCATCACCGTGCTGGTGCCTTCGGACAAAAACTTTTTGTCGCCTTGGCCTATCCAGCGGTTTTGGTCATGGCGGGATTAGCCGCCTTAGTCTTCATGAGTTTTCAAACGCTGCCGCAATTGGTGACCATGATCACCCAAGCACGTCACCAACCGCCAGGATTGACTACGACCGTGATCGCGCTGGGCCAAGGTCTGGCGTTCTGGTGGCCGCTGGTGATCGCGCTGTCGATCGCCGTGGTGATTGCCGTGCGCGCGTTACTGGCGCGCATTCAACCAGAAAGCCGCGTGGGACAATTCCTGCATGGCAATCCCATGGCTCGTATGGTTGGGCGCATGCGCGTTGCTCATCTGGCAGCAGCGCTAGCACGTTTACGCCGCGCAGGGACACCGCTGGCTGAAGCCTTGGTGGTGGTTGCCGATACGATTTCCGATCGCGCCGTGCGCGCG
>JANMYZ010000173.1:0-2952 GCA_031382605.1 Planctomycetota bacterium
CGCTGAAGCTAACCGTGCTGGCGCTAACGAAATGGGAGCCGGAGCTTCAACCGGGGCGGCAGGCGCCGCCGATTCAACAACCAAGGCTTGGGGTTGAGCAGGTGCCAGCGCAGTAGGCTCGCTCGTTATGGCTGGCGATGGGCTGACAGCACTCGGCGCCTGAGCCGCGTTCGATGCAGGCGCATTGGCTGCGGCACTGGCGGCACCGGCTGCGGCGTTGGCAGCACTGGCGGCAGCGTTCGCGGCTCGGACGCTCGCGGCCTGGGCGACCGCTTCCTGACGCATGGCCGATAGTTCAGAGGAAATGCGTTTCGCTTCGCTCTCGCGACGCTTCATGTCCTCTTCGGCGACAAAGCGCTGAGATTCAGCGTGAACCATGGCTTCGCTCTCGCTGCGAACGCGAAGGTGTTCCGCTTCGAGCACTTCGCGGGCATGACGTTCGGCTTCGCGACGGGCCAACTCTTCTTCGTGCTTGATGCGTTCTTGGCCAACTTTGGCGTCCTCAACTTTCTTGAGTGCCTCAGCTTCCGCTTCCAATTTACGCTTTTTGGTTTCGAGACCTTTTTTGGTCGCGATTTTCTTTTTGTGCTTTTCCTCGAACTCCTTGGGGATGATCGGGGTGAACGGCTTGCCGTCTGCCGTTTCTAGGCCATCACAGGCAAGAATGCGGCTGACGTCCGCTTCTTTCAGCACCGTGTCCATACCCTTGGCCAGGCTAATCGACAGATCCACCTCGACGACTTCGCGCAGGAGGTCGGCGTCAAGGTGATGTTCGGAGGCGAGCTCGCTGAGCTTCATAGGGTCTCGATACGTCGTAACAGGGAACTTGGTAGAAGCTAAAATACTGAGACGGCTTAAGTCGGCTTAAGTCGGTTTAGGTCGCGGATTCGCCAGAAGCGTCCGCCTGCATCGCTGCCTGGGCAACGGCAAGCGCATCCGCTTCAGCAGCGACGAGGCCACGGGCTTCCTCGTCAGCGGCTTCACGTTCCGCCTGTTGTCGGCGGGCGATGATCTGATCGCGTTCGACCTTCTGCTCATCGGTGAGCAGTTCTTCGGCCTTGGCAATCAATTTAGTCGCTAAATCCAACGTGACATGGTGCGCTTCGAACGACTCGACTAAACGTTCTGGCGACTGGGCCGCCAATACCGCCATCGAATCCAGGTGACTGTCGAGGAACACTTCGCGCAGGAAGTCTTCCAGCAATCCGGCGACGATGAGTTTTTGCAACTCTTCGGTGCCTTTGACGCGGGCCAACGCCGCAGCTTCTTCGCTCATCACATCGATCTTGTAGCGCGTCAAACGCGCGCTGAGACGCACGTTTTGGCCAGCTTTGCCAATCGCGAGGGGCAATTGATCTTGGCTGACCACCACGCGCGCACGATCGCGGAAGGTGTCGTAGCTGATGCGCTGGACGCGAGCCGGTTTCAGCGAGTTCTCAATAAACTGCGCCGGATCTTCTGCCCATGGAATGATGTCGATCTTCTCGCCGCCGAGTTCGTCGGTGACTTTGGTGATGCGACTGCCGCGCATACCAACGCACGAACCAACCGGATCGATGCGCGCATCTTGCGTCGCAACGGCGATCTTGGTGCGGCGACCGGGTTCGCGGACGATGCCTTTGATTTCGATCAGGCCGTCAGCGACCTCTGGAATTTCAGCCTTAAACAGTTCGCGTACGAAATTGCCGTGGGTGCGCGAAAGAACCAAGCGCACGCGCTGACCTTTCTTGCCGACCGTCAACAAATACGCGCGAACGACTGAACCAGGACGATAAACTTCACCAGGAATCTGCTCTTCTTTTGGCAGAATCGCTTCGGCGCGTCCACCCAAGGACACGATCACCATGCCGCGCTCTTCGCGCATCACGGTTCCAGAAACCAAGGTGTGTTCGCGGGTAAAGAAATCTTCGTACAGCATATCGCGTTCGCTCTCTTTGAGCGCCTGCACGAATACTTGCTTGGCGACGTTGGCCACGATGCGACCAAGACGTTCCAGTTCGACCGGCTCGTCGTCTTCAAAAGCACGGATTTCACCGGTCTCTCGATCGATCGTCAGGGTAAATTCACCGACCGCGTCAAAGCGCTTTTGCGCCGCTTGGATCAACGCGCGTTCGATGTGATCGATAATGATCTTCTTGTCTAAACCGCGCTCGCGCGCGGCGACATCGACCAAACGCATAAATTCGCCCTGATTCATGGGCTTCCCAATCTGCTAAAAACGTGCTGTAAGTGGTTGATAAAAGAAGGCCTTGAGTGATGAAGACGAGCGATAAAAAAAGCGTGAGCCGATGGCCCACGCTCGGTTGAGGTACCGAATGTGAGGGGGGAAAGCTAGTGCTGGTGTCGATGCGGTCAAGGTTGCGCGCACAATTCTATGAAAACAACGTTGCCTGAACGACTGATCCTCAACGCCATTGATGCTTTCGCCGTACAATGGCCGACCTTTTGGAGAATCTCATGCGTCCCCTGATCATTCCTTTGCTCGCAGCCTTTGTTAGTCATGCGGCGTTTGCTGCTGATGCACCTGGCCTCATCGGTGAGTACTTTGAGAACACCACTGAATACCCAGAAAAACTGAGCAAAGCAAAGCCAGTGCTGGTGCGCGTTGATCCGCAGGTGAATTTCGCTGACACCACTGGCCAATTTTACCAGACCAAATTGAGCGAGGAATTTAGCGCCCGTTGGAGCGGCAACCTCACCATTGAAAAAGCGGGCACCTACGCCTTTTCAATTGAGTCCGACGATGGCTCGCTGTTGACCATCGATGGGAAAAACATCGCCGATAACAGTGGTCAGCATGGCATGGTAAAGAAGAGCGGCACGATTGAATTGACCGCTGGCAGCCATGCGCTGCTGCTGCAATACCAACAAGGCAATGGAAACGCTGGTTGTGTGTTACGTTGGACGCCGCCGGGCGGCAAAGAATCCATAATCCCAAAAAATGTACTGACT
>JANMYZ010000212.1:0-2157 GCA_031382605.1 Planctomycetota bacterium
GGCGTGATCGAATTGAAGCGCAGTGCGGTCAGCATCGGCGATGGTATTCGCCAACTTATCTCAAATCAGCGAACGGACTTTAACGCGTGGTTTTTTAGTACCGTGCAACTGGTCATCGCTGGTAACGACACCGAAGGTTTACGCTACGGCACGGTTGGCACGCCAGAGAAGATGTTTTTGTCGTGGAAAGAAGACGAGTCCGATCACAGCGGTTACACGCTGGATAAATACCTACGTAAGATGTGCGATAAAAATCGCCTGATCGAATTGATGCGCGATTTCATTTTGTTCGATGGTGGACAAAAGAAACTTCCGCGCGTGCATCAGTATTTTGGTATCAAAGCGGCGCAGCAGCATGTGAAGGAGCGCAAGGGCGGCATTATTTGGCACACCCAAGGCAGCGGCAAAAGCATCGTCATGGTGCTGCTGGCGCGTTGGATTCTGGAGCATCGCCCGAACGCGCGCGTACTGCTGGTCACGGATCGCGACGAGTTGGACAAACAGATCGAGCGCGTGTTCGGCGACAGTGGTGAAACCATCGCCAGATCCAGCAGTGGCGCCGACCTGATGGCTCAACTTGGTCAGGCACAACCACGTTTGTTGTGTTCATTGGTACACAAGTTTGGCATGCGGACGGGCAGAAGGCAGAGCGATGCCGAGTTTGAGGCTTATATCGCTGAGTTAAAAGCCCATCCCAGTGTGGCGGTGGGCGAGATATTCATCTTCGTCGACGAATGCCATCGCACACACAGTGGTCGACTGCATCAGACCATGAAGGCATTGTTGCCCAATGCTGTGTTCATTGGTTTTACCGGCACGCCGTTACTGAAAGAAGATCAGCAGACCAGCAGAGAAGTTTTCGGCGGCTACATCCACACCTACAAGTTCGGTGAAGCGGTAAAGGATCAGGTGGTATTGGATCTGGTGTACGAAGCCCGCGACATCCCGCAGGAACTGAGCGCGCAGGACAAAGTCGACCAGTGGTTTGATGCCAAGACCAAGGGCTTGAATGAGTGGCAGAAGGCAGCCTTGCGTGAGCAGTGGGGCACCATGCAACAGGTGCTGAGTTCGCGTTCGCGCATGGAGCGCGTCGTCGCTGACATCGTGTTCGATTTCAGTACCAAGTCGCGTCTCGCCAGTGGACGTGGTAATGCGATGTTGGTCGCATCCAGTATTTATGAGGCATGTCGTTACTTCGAATTGTTTGAGAAGACCTCCTTCAAAGGTCATTGCGCGGTGGTCACGTCGTACAATCCGCAGGCGCAGGATGTCACCACGGAAGATACCGGCGCTGATACTCCGACGAAGAAAGAGTTCATCTATCAGCTCTACACCGCGTTGCTCAAGGACATCGAGCCAGCGCCACACAAGACCCGTACGGAAACCTATGAAGACGCGATCAAGGAGCGCTTCATCAAGCACCCGGCGGCGATGCGTTTGCTGATCGTGGTGGACAAGCTGCTGACCGGCTTCGATGCGCCGAGTTGCACGTACCTTTACATCGACAAATCGATGCAGGATCACGGTCTTTTCCAGGCGATTTGCCGTACCAACCGCTTAGACGGCGAGGACAAGCCACTCGGTTGCATCGTCGACTATAAGGATCTATTCAAGAAGGTGCAGGGCGCGATCAACGTCTACACCAAAGAACTCGACCACAGCGACGGTGGAGCGAGTCCTGAGGCGATGCTTCAGAGTCGCATGGAAAAAGGCCGCGAACGTTTGGAAGCAGCACGCGAAGCATTGGTCTTGCTCTGCGAGCCGGTACCGCCGCCCATGTCAGAGCTGGATTATCAACATTATTTCTGCGGAAACGCCGAAAACCCCGACGACCTCGCGGCCCATGAACCACAGCGGGTCGCATTGTACCAAGCCGTGGCGGCGCTGCTGCGTTCATACGCAGCGATTGCCGATGACCTGTCGTCAGCGGGCTATGGCCCCGGTGAAAACGCAACCATTGAACGCGAGAAAGAACAGGCGGTTGCCCTGCGGCAAAACATTCGCCAGGCCAGCGGCGAGAACATTGATCTCAAAGCGTATGAAGCCGACATGCGTCACTTGATCGACACCTACATCATCGCCGCCGAGTCCCGAGCAATCTCTCACTTTGGAAATAGGGGATTGGTCGACTTAATCGTGAAAAGTGGCATCGGCGAG
>JANMYZ010000269.1:0-2708 GCA_031382605.1 Planctomycetota bacterium
CGAGGCCCGCACCGACTGCGAGCGCCGCCGGACAGACACCGCTGCGGACCAATTCCATCGCCTCAATAATTGCCGCTGCCGCACTGGCGCAGGCCAATGCGTGGGTGCCTTGTGGACCATGACAACCAAGCGTGCGCGCCAACGTTTGCGTCGTGCGGTGCGGAAGCTGAAGACGATAAATCGGCGACACCACGTGCTCGCCCTCACGCAAAAAAACCGCTTCGCTTTCCGGCATGCCACCGGTGCACGTGCCCACGACCACCGCGATGTCACCACACTGTTCCGGTGACAATTGGGCGGAGCGCAAGGCCTCTTGCGCGGCTGCCAAAGCCAACGCTGACGTACGACTTGGCAACGGTGGCAGAGCGACATTCACCGCGCCAACCGGCACCCGCTGCGCCAAGGGTAACGATGAATCGGGCATCACCCGCAGTCCGCAGCTGCCCGCCGTCAGCGCGGCCCGTTGCGCAGCCAGCCCCAGCCCAGGCGCACCAACGCAACCCAGGCCAGTAATCGCCAACGCCAGACCAGCTTTTCGAGTGAGTAAGCGAGTGAGCAAGAGGTCGGACATCGGCGGGCGGATTCTGCTGCGCAGATCAATCGCTCAAGAGCAGAGGCCCAGTGCTACCGCGTGCTACCGCGCGTCTTGTTGGCGCAGGCCAGCCGTTGTGGTCGCACGCTGCGCCACCAACGCGGCAATATGCTGAAGGGCAGGAGCGTGCAGGTGATAGCGCTTGGCAGCGTTGAGTAACGCTCCCAACACCCACGGTAATTCTCCGGCATCGCGCACTACGGAGGGATGATGATCGCCAACCGCAGCAAAAAATAACGCTGCCCGCTCGGCCATCCCAGGCGCGACACAGATGCCGGCGGCGTGCGCCAACGCCTCGCCCTCATGGGTCGCATCCATAGTGAGCTGACGTAACTGAGCGTCAGCCCAAACCGCAGCCATGGTTCGTCCGGTGCCCAGGCAGAGCGGGCCGACCGTCGCGTTGAGCACCGTTTTTTCCCATTGCGCCGCCCGTGGATTGGCCACGCGCTCGACCTGAATGCCTGCTTTTTCCCAGGCTTTCAGCACCGGTGACCACGCTGCCGCAAGTGGGCCGACGACCACGCGCGGACGCGGTCCCGTGGCATGGAGCACGCCATGCTCATCCACATCGACGGCAAATATGCAGGTCGCCACCTGCCGTGGTTGGCCAAGACCATTTTGCGCCGCCAGTGCGTCGGCAGGCAAATTCGTCCACGGCGTATGATGAATGCGCGTGGCAATCAGCAGGGGGAGGTCATTCGGCGGCTGGCGCAATACCGTTGGATTCCATCCGCGCACCGTGCCCGCCAAGCGCACCAGACTGGCTCGTGGGCGACCGCTTGCTCCTGCAATAACCCAGGGCGCACCAGCAGCGGCGCCGAGGAAACTGCCGACTAGGCCGGGACCGAATATGCCACAACTCATTTACGGCTCATGAGCGGCGCAGGGTCCGCAGGCAATCGTAACTCGCAAGGGCCGCAAGAAATCGCGATGGCAGCGACATGCTCGCAAGAGGCGGCAAAAAGACGCAAGAAGCCGCACGGGTGCAGGACTGGCAAAGCTGCGGCGCGGACCATGCTCCCGCGCCATGTCAAAACGCACCGACGCTCCGACCGATGACCCTTCACTGGGCAGCTTCGATCCCGCTCTGCATCCACCGATCGCTTTTCCCGAAGCGGATTGGCAATGGTTCGTCCAGCGTTGCGCAGCGCTCGGCATCGCCGGACCCAATGACCATCGTACTGTTTTAGAGGCGCTCTACGGTCACATGGTCGGCGTCAATCGCTGGCTGAATTTAACCAAACTGACCGAACCACGTGAATACTTAAAATTGCATGTGCTCGACAGTTTAGCGCTGGAGGGTGATAGCCGAGTTCGTCATTTGGCCGAAGGCACGCCGTGTGTCGATCTTGGCAGCGGCGGCGGTTATCCAGGTCTGCCATTAGCCATTTGGCATCCGCGCATTCCCTGGGTGATGGTCGATGCACGTCAGAAAAAAGTCGAATTTCTTACCGCCGCTTGCCGACTTACTGGCAACCCGCACGCCTCCGCCCGACATCTGCGCGGTAGCGAAGCCGCGATCAAAGCCAACGACCTCCGTCGCCGTTGCCAGCTCGTCACCTGTCGCGCCATGGGCCAAGCCGCCGATGTCCTGCAAGAAAGCGCAACGCTACTGCATAAATCCGGTTTTTGTGTGATCTACAAAGGCCCAGCCTTTGCCGGTGACGAAAAAGCCGCCGCGCTGGTGGTCTGCGAAAAACTCGGCTACCGCTTCGTCAGCGAACGCCGCGTCACTTTAGAAGAAGGCGACCCCGAACGAGTGATGGTGATTTATCAGCGGATTATTTAAAAACGCAGGCCTGACCGATCAGCCTAAAAAAAGCAGTGAAAAGTCATTTAACCGCAATGCCCCGTTGGGGCACTTAGACGCCAAGAACGCAAAGGACTTAAAATGAATTCATTGGTTTACTGAAATCATTGGTCACCCAGATTTCGAGTCGAATCCTTGTTTTCCTGTGCTTTCCTTGGCGTCTTTGCGTCTTGTAAGTTGATTTTGCCTTCCCCCTTTTAAGCAATGCCTTTTTTCTCTCTGGGGTTAAAATCCCAGGGCCATGAAAAAAGGGACCGCCTGTTAGCTGCAGGCGGTCCCCGGTCGGTGGAGTTCGTTTTACGTCAA
>JANMYZ010000226.1:0-4189 GCA_031382605.1 Planctomycetota bacterium
CACAAGCCCGCCGGCGGTCACAGGGACGACGTACATTTCCGCGCCGGGACCGAACGCGCGCCGAATCGCACCCATCAACATCGGATAGCCGACGGAGTAAATAGGGACAAAAGTCCCGCGCACTATGCCGGGGCGATAGCCGAGCGGAGTAAACGTCCACTCGGCGTACGGCCAGTCGACGCGTGCAATGAGCGGCTCTGGAGTAATCGGCGAGGCACGTTCCCACAGACGCGCCTGGCTGAGATATCCGGAAGAGTCGGCGCCACCCGCAACAAACGCTCCCATCTCGACGGTGAAAGCGAAAACCGCGAGTGCGATCAAGAAAAGGACAACGATCGATGACCAGGAAGTTCGCAGCGCGCCGAGATTAACACGCGCCGGTCTGTTGAGATACGATCTCGGCGATGAAGCGGGCGTTCGTGGCATTTCTGCTGTACTGCGGGCTCACGATTGCGCTGACGTATCCGCTGATTCTGCAGCTCGGTTCCGTCTTCCCGCACGATGCAGGCGATCCCGCGCTGAATACGTGGTTGCTCTGGTGGAACGCGCACACGATGCCGTACACGACGGCGTGGTGGAACGCTCCGTTCTTCTATCCGGTCACGGGTGCGCTGGCGTTTTCAGAGCATCTGCTCGGCCTGAGCCTCATCGCCACGCCAGTTCAGTGGCTCGGGTTCGCGCCGACCGTCGCGTATAACGTGGTGTTCCTGACCACGTTTCCTCTCTGTGCGATCGGCGCCTATCTGCTCGGCCGGGAAGCGACCGGACGTGAAGACGCGGCGTTCATTGCCGGCTTGCTGTATGGATTCGCGCCGTATCGGATCGCGCAAATGGCGCACATCCAGATGCTCGCGGCGTTCGGCATGCCGTTCGCGCTCGTCGGCCTTCATCGATTTATCCGCGAACGGCGGTGGCCATGGCTGCTGCTCTTTGCAGTGGGCTGGTTTCTTCAGGCGCTCTGCAACGGGTACTTTCTTGTCTTCTTCGGGTTCTTCGTAGGACTGTGGCTCCTTTGGTTCGTCCCGCCGTGGAGAGAAGGCAAGACCTTCGCCACGATTGTCGCGACGTGGTTCGTCGCGTCGGTTCCGCTGATACCGCTGCTTTGGCAGTATCAGGTGATTCATCAGCGGTTTCGATTTGCGCGAGAGTTCGGCACGATGGTGTTTTTCGGCGCCGACCTTATGGCCCTGCTGAATGCCGCGCCTTCGTTAATGTTATGGGGCCATCTTCACGTGTTCAGGCGTCCGGAAGGGGAGTTGTTCCCTGGCATCACGATCGTCGTCATCTTGCTGGCCGGTTTGCTTCTGATGTGGAAGCAACCGATCTCGATTCCACGCTCGACGCGGTGGTGGTGGGCTCGAGCGGCGATGATGCTCGTCGCGGTGGTCCCGGCACTCGTCGCCGCCAGCATTTACATCATTGGGCCGTGGGAGCTGAAGCCGCACCGCCAGATCGTGTTCTCGGTGGCGAATCCAATGAAGCCGCTGACCTACGTGCTGGTCTCAGGGATTGTGCTAACGCTCACCAGCGACGCCGCGACTTTGCTGCTGTGGCCTCATGCGTTTGTCCTGCGCTACACGATTACCATCGGTCAAACCCTCGAATTAGATCTACGCGTCGACAATCTCAGCGATCAATCATTCGTTTTCACCGAAGCATTGCATACCTATGTGACCGTCGGCGACGTGCGACAAATCCGCATCAGCGGTCTGTCGGGAACGACCTATGCCGATAAGGTCAGGCAATCACAGCGTTTCACCGATCACGGCGACATCGTCTTCACCGATGAAACCGATCGCGTTTATCTGAACACCACCACTCCATGCACCGTCCACGATTCGTTGCTGACACGCACAATCGTCGTCAGCAAAACCGGATCGAACGCCACCGTGATTTGGAATCCCTGGATCGCCAAAGCCAAAGCGATGGCCGATTTCGGCGACGACGAATGGCCAGGAATGGTGTGTGTTGAAACGGTGAATGCGCTGGATCACGCCGTCACTTTAGCGCCGGGGGCGAGTCATCATATGACGGCGAATATTGGGGCGGAGGCTATTGGTCACGGGTGACAGGTGACGGGTGACAGGCGACAGGCGACATCTCACTCCTGCGCTCCATGACTCATCGCAATCTCCGCAAATTGACGACCACGATCTTCAAAGCCATTGAACATATCGAACGACGCACACGCCGGGCTTAACAACACGGTGCCGCCGCGTCCCAGCAACGAAACCGCGCGATGTACTGCATCAGCTAACGATTGTGCGCGCTGGGCAGTAACGCCCCAGGAATTCAGAGCGCGGCTGATGACGGGAGCGGTTTGACCGATGACCACCACTTGTGCGCCGCGTGCGGCGACGGCGGATG
This sequence comes from Planctomycetota bacterium, assembly GCA_031382605.1. Lineage (GTDB taxonomy): Bacteria > Planctomycetota > UBA11346 > UBA11346 > UBA11346 > BOG-1363. Next base: position 2,368 of record JANMYZ010000226.1, read on the forward strand.
CCAAGTGGTCGTAGTCGGCGCCTTTATCGGAGCCGCCGAGAATAATGGCCAAGGGTCCGGCGATTGCGGCTAATCCAGCCATCGCGGATTCGGGGGTGGTGGCGATAGAATCATTGACGAAACGCACGCCCAACGCGGCGTGGACCAACTCTAAGCGATGAGGCAATCCGCGAACGCCGCGTAAACGCCCGGCCGCTTGCGATGGAGAAAGTCCGTGATGAACGGCGACCGTCAGGGCCAAGCATGCGTTATGGGCATTGTGATCACCCAGCAGCGAGAGATCGCCGCGCGTCGCAAAGCGTTCGCCAGTTGGTCCCGTAAACACACCGTCACGGTAGCGTACCAAAGGTAATTTTTGAATATCGCTGCCCAATAACGGTTGGACCTCGGGACTGGCGGCACAGGCCTGCCCCCACTGCGCGATGCGCAGTTTCGTCGCGTGATAATGCGCTTCATCAGGATGCCAGTCGAGATGATCACGCGCCAAGCTGGTCAACACGGTGGAATCAAAACGCGGTGGATTCGCGGCCAAATAATGCAGTTGGAAACTCGACAATTCGCACACCACCGGCGCATCTGGACCAAGACGAGCGAGAATATCGAGCAACGGTTCGTTGCTGTTACCACCAACGGTCCAACGCAGCAGCGCGCCGATCAAATGCGCGGTAGTGCTTTTGCCTTTGGTGCCGGTGACCGCGATGCGGGGTCCACGATGCGTGGCGAAAAACAAACCTTCCGGCGGCACCACCTCTGGATGACGTTCTGGCCAGGCCCTGGGGGGAATGGCTGGGGAAGCAACGATCAGATCACTGGCGGCAAATACCGCATGACTCGCATCGCCAAGATGCCAGTCCCAACCCATGCGTACGGCTTCTGCGCCGCCAGCACCAAGTGATTCTGCTGATTTTTTTTCTAAAATTGATACCTTAGCCCCGCGCTCGGCGCAGAACTTCGCCGCCGCCAGACCGCCGCCATGATGGCCAAAACCCCAGATCAATACCCGTCGATCACGCAATTCCATTTAGGGCGCACCCTTCGGCGCAGTAGGCGGAGAAACCACCGAAGTAACGGGAGCCCATGGAATGATGGCTGAGGAAAATAATTCCTGCATGATCTGGCCCTTACTTCCGGGAATCGTCAGTCCCAGCAACGCTGCACAGGTCACCGCCACATCAATCTGTGAACGATGCTGGTCGACCGTCACGCCCCGACGAAAATCTGGCCCTATTGCCAACAGTTCGATTTTACGGCAACCAGCGCAATCGTCGCCGTGACTAACAAAACCATCTAAATGACCGTCGAGGTGCCGACCGTGATCGTTGGTGATAAACAACGCGGTACGATCGCGCATCTCTGGATCAGCTTGCAGGTGTTGCCACAACGCACCGGCATAGGCGTCGGTTACGCGAATATTCGCTAGGTATCCATTCCAATCTTTGCCATGGCCGGACGAATCTGGCTCTTTGAGGTTGATCAGCATAAAGCGCGGTCGGTGCGCCGTAATGATGGCCTTGGCGCGATCCATGGTGATGTGATCTTCGCGATATCCCACTCCCACGCCGCCACCGCCTTTGCCGCAGTCGAATGCGCCGACATGCAGATGTTTCCATGCTGGCGAACTGCTATCGGTCAGGATTTGGAGCTTGTCCTTACTTGCCACAATCCACGTTCGATTTTTTTCCGTTCCGGCCGCCAGCAAGCGTTGTGATAACGTCGGATTGCGCGGCAGTTCCAAACCACTGTTGTTGATCTCTTGATGAAATCCGCTGACCAACGCGGTGTGTCCGGCATTCGTATAGGTCGGGCCATCATTGGCCATGTC
>JANMYZ010000318.1:0-1582 GCA_031382605.1 Planctomycetota bacterium
TGTTGCTCGCCTTCGTCGCGATTGCCCTGGTGGTTTCAGCGGCGATGTCGCTCGATCGCTTTACGTGGTTATTGGAAGTGTTGCCGGTACTGATCGGCGCACCGTTGTTAGTGGGCAGTGCACAACGCTTCCCACTGACACCGTTGCTGTATCGCTTGTTATTTCTGCATGCGCTGGTGTTGATTCTCGGCGGCACCTATACCTATGAAAAAGTTCCGCTCGGTTTTTGGCTGCAAGATATTTTTCATCTGGAGCGAAATCCCTACGATCGTCTTGGCCACCTCATGCAAGGTTTTGTACCAGCGATCTTGGCCAGGGAAATCTTACTCCGCACCTCACCGCTGACTCGTGGTGGTTGGTTATTTTTTCTGGTCACCTGCGTCTGCTTGGCGTTTAGCGCATTTTATGAACTCATCGAATGGCGTGTCGCCATCAGTAGCGGAGCCGCCGCTGATGCGTTTTTAGGCACCCAGGGCGATCCCTGGGATACGCAATGGGATATGTGTTGTGCTCTCATCGGCGCACTGAGCGCGCAATTGATGCTCGCCGCGCTGCACGATCGACAGCTGGCCGTGCCGCCAGTTGGCGTTGCACCAACCACCGCTGGGCCACATAGTCCCGCGCGATGAAACCTGGCTTTCTTACTTACCTTGGCGCAGCGTTTAACGCGCGACCTTTGGGCATGCCGATTCCGCCGAACTGGTTGGGCTTGGCGGCGACGGGATTACTTGGCTTGGTGAATCCAGGTTTCTGGTTGATCGGTGCGGGCTTGGAATTGGGCTATTTGTTAATGCTGACCACCAACGCGCGTTTTCGCCGCACGGTCGATGCGGTGCATGTGGAGTCTGCGAACGGTACGTGGGAAACGCGGCGCGCAGCGTTGATTGAGCGCTTGCCAGCAGCGGAACGTCAACGTCAGGAAGCTCTGGAAGAGCGCTGTCGCGCGGTGCTGACGCAGGCCAAGGGTGATGACGACGGTGAAGCGCTTGGTGGTCAACAGGCGGAAAGTTTGGCCCAACTTGCTTGGGTCCATTTACGTCTGCTGCTGTCGCGCCAACGCCTGCATCAAGTCGTTGAGCAAGCAGAAGCGCCAACAGAAATGGCTCGTCGCATTCGCGAGTTGGAACAACGCCTCGTCGATAGCGGTAACAGCGATGGTCTGCGCAGTAGCCTCGGCAGTCAGCTTGAAATTCTGAATTCTCGGCGTGACAGACATATGAGTGCGCGAGATCAATTGGCGCTGATCGACGCCGAGCTCGAACGCCTGCGCCAGCAAGTCGAATTAGTGCGTGAGCAAACCGCGTTGTCCGCCGATGCCAGCGGCGCTAGTCGCACCATCGATGCGCTGGGCGCGTCGCTTGGTGAAACGGCGCGGTGGTTAACCGATCAACGCCAAGCGCTGGGTGAAATCGAAGACCTCACCGCCGCGCCGCCGCCTGCGGCATTGTTTGCTGAACGAGCCAAGCGTCCGACGCAACGGGCATGAACTTTATCCTCACATTTCAAGGAGTCCTCCCATGAGTCAACTTTCTCGTCGCGGTGCCGGCCTTACTGGCCTGGGTGCTTTTATTTCTTTCCTGAT
>JANMYZ010000331.1:0-2626 GCA_031382605.1 Planctomycetota bacterium
CGGAAAATTTTACGGCTTAGTCGGCCTCAACTGAGCTCCATTTCCGTTTCGATATGTGTGCCAGCAATTCTTGGGCGTAATCCGTTGGCGTCGATTTCGCCAGAGTGGCCGTTGATGAAGCTTTGCACCCAGGCGTTGTCGCTGGCCTGAATGTCATCGGGCGTACCTTCGGCAACGATCACACCTTGTTCGAGCATGATAATGCGGTCAGCGATGGTGAAAGCGCTGCGGATGTCGTGCGTGACCACCAACGAAGTCACGCCAAGCTTGCGCCGAAGACGAAGAATAATCCGATTGATGACATCGGTGGTCAGTGGATCAAGACCCGTGGTTGGCTCATCATAAAGAATCAATTTCGGTTCACCGATGATAGCGCGCGCAAGCCCAACGCGCTTCTGCATACCGCCGGATAATTCGGCCGGAATTTTATCGATGGCGTCGCCCAGGCCGACCATCTCCAGACATTTAATGACCTCGCTGCGAATTTCTTCTTCTGGGCGTCGTCGTTGATACAGCGTGAAACCGACATTTTCCATCACGGTCAAGGAGTCAAAGAGCGCTGCGCCTTGAAAAACATAGCCGATTCCAGCGCGCGCTTTGAGTCGCGCATGTTCATCAAGGGCGTGTAAATCTTTGCCAAACACGCGCACGTTTCCGCGATCGGGATCAAGCAGGGCGATAATCGTTTTCAGCAACACGCTTTTGCCGGTGCCAGAGCGACCGAGGATCGCCACCGTTTCGCCCGCGTTCACCGTCAGACTGACGCCATTGAGCACGCGGAAGCCGCTAAACGCTTTGTGAACCTGATCAACGACAATGACTGGATCGCTCATGTGACGCCCCGCTTCTTCAGGAGTATGCTCAGCGGGCCGTCGCCGCCATTGAGGTCAGGACGTAAATGCGTGAATACTGGATGGCCGGCAGATAACAGCGTGGCATCGCTCAATTCACCGTCGGCCTTCGCAACCCATTCGCCGTGCAAACGCCAAATAATCCGATCTTTGGGGTCGCGTAGTGGCTGGTAGGTTTCTTTGAAACCAGAATGTCCGTGTGGCGCAAGCACCGGCGTTTTCCAATTCGCCACTGGGATCGACGGCAGATTGAGGTTCACCACTTGTCCGCGCAGTTCAGGGTGACCAAGTAATTTCATCGCCCAAGTCGCGGCAAATTCGGCGGCATCTTCAAAACCCTCGCCACCTTTGTTGCGGCTGACGGCCAGGGCCGGATGTCCAAGTACAGCGGCTTCAAGCGCGGCCCCGACCGTTCCCGAATAAAATAAACTGCGGCCAACATTAGGGCCGTCGTTGATGCCGCTGACGACTAATTCAGGTTCTTCATGACAAAGTACCGCCAAGGCGAGCTTGGTGCAGTCGGTCGGAGTTCCATCAACGGCAAAGCCAAAAAAACCGTCTTCGCTACGCGGCGTTACCACCAAGCCGCGATCAATGGTAATGGCGTGGCTCTGACCAGAACGCTCAGTTGAAGGCGCTACCGCCAACACCGGGCGCTTGGTTTTTTTACGCAGCGCATGGTACAGTGCGCGTAGTCCTGGGGCATCAATGCCATCGTCGTTGACCAAGAGAATCATGAGATTTCTTCAGGTTTTCTGGTCTTCCGGAAGTGAATGTTAAACACTTTCTGCACTCTCTGCACTTCCAACATTTTCCGCCTCGTCGCCAACCTTCATCCCATAACTTTCCAGTTTACGATAAAGCGTCTTAAGTCCGATTTGGAGTTGTCGGGCGGCTTTGGATTTATTGCCACCACAGTGAGCAAGGGTGGCGATGATCAGGCGCTTCTCGACTTCGTCGACGGGTAAGCCGATCAGGATGCGAATAGCGTCGTCCGCCGTCGGCGGCGGGCGGGTGGCTTGGTCGGGTAGGTTGGCCGGACTCACCGAATAATGAGCGGGGCTATCGGCTTCGTTCTGGTCCGCGTCAGGATGGAACCCGTCGGCTTCAACGATGCGGCTGGTGCTGAGCACGTAGAGTTTTTCAATCGCGTTTTCCAATTCGCGTACGTTGCCCGGCCAGTCTTGGCGACGTAGGGCTTGAACCAGATTGTCGGACAACTCTTTCTGATGGTGATGACGGCGATTCAGCCGATCGATGAACGACTTGGCGAGTAAGGGAATATCTTCACGTCGTTCCCGCAGAGGGGGGACGATGATATTGACCACGTTGAGGCGGAAGTAGAGATCCATGCGGAAGCGATTGGCCAGCACTTCGTTTTTGAGATTTCGATTGGTCGCGCACACCAGCCGAACGTCGGCGTGCAGTGGGGTATTTCCGCCGACATGGTGAAAGGTGCCGTCTTGCAGCACGCGCAGGAGTTTCACTTGGCTGTCGAGCGGCATCTCGCCAATTTCATCGAGGAACAAAGTGCCGGTGTCGGCAGTTTCAAAGCGGCCTTTTTTCTGCGCCACCGCGCCCGTGAAAGCACCACGTTCGTGTCCAAACAATTCGCTCTCAATCAATTCGCGCGGAATGGCAGCGGTATTGATCTTCACGTATGGTCGGCCAGAGCGATTGGAGAGCGCATGGACGGCGTCAGCCACCAGTTCTTTGCCCGTCCCGCTTTCGCCTTCGATCAAAACGTTGGCGTCACTGGTTGCTACTTGTTTGAT
>JANMYZ010000367.1:0-3579 GCA_031382605.1 Planctomycetota bacterium
GTTCCTCCCTGATCAACGATCCCACCGCCCGTATTCAGATTCCCACTGCGGATGCGATCGTACACGACATCAAGGGTCAATCCGCGATCGACCACGCGCTGCGGATCAATGGCAATCTCGTATTGCTTTTCATAACCGCCCCAGGAATTCACCTCTGCCACACCAGGCAGGCTACGTAGCGCCGGCTTGATCACCCAATCCTGCACCGTGCGCGCTGTCGTGAGGTCGCCAGTCGTTGAGCGAACGATATAGTGGAAGATCTCGCCCAAGCCGGTGGCGACTGGCCCGAGTTCCGGTTTGGCTATTCCGTCTGGAAGCTCAACCGTTCCCAGGCGCTCATTCACCAATTGGCGGGCAAAGTAGACGTCAGTCCCTTCTGCAAAAATCACGGTTACTTGAGACAAACCGAACTTGCTGATGGAGCGTACGAGATTGACGCGAGGGAGACCGCCGATGGCTTGTTCGACTGGTGCGGTGATAGAGCGCTCGACCTCTTCCGGCGCGAGCGCGGGAGCGACCGTATTGATCTGTACCTGCACCGGCGTGGTGTCCGGGAAGGCGTCGATATCCAAGTGACGGACGGACACGACACCCGTCGCAATGAGGATCACCGTCAACACGATGACAGCGAAGCGGTGACGAAGTGACCAATCGATGATGGAGTTGAGCATGGCGATCAGTCGTCCGTGCAGCCGGCGCCGAAGCGGTCGTTGAAGATGCCCGCTTTGAGCACCGCCGTCCCGGTCAGCGCAATTTCTTCACCTGCCCGTAACCGACCGATGGCCACACCATCCGGCGTTCGCGCCAGCACCGGCACCTTGAGACCGCGGTAGGTCGAGGGGTTGCGCTTGATGAACACGTAGGCGTTGGTGCCGTCCCACTGGATAGCAGACGGCGGAACCACGACCGCTAATTGCGGCGGGCCAAGCACGACGACCGCCGTTCCCACTTGGTTGACGCGTAGCCGATGTTCGGGGTTCGCGACGATTGCGGTCACCGCAACGAGACGGGTATTGGCATCGGCCTCCGGCGCCACTGCTTGGATGGTTCCCGTCGCTTCCACGCCATCTGCCGAACGCAGACGCACGACCTGCCCTTTGGTGATCTGGGCCGCATCGCTGCTGGCAACCGCGAGATTGACCCTGAGCTCATTGGTATCGGCAACGACCGCCAGAAGGCCACCAGCCTCAACGGTGGCACCATCAACCGCACTCAGTTCCGTCACTACGCCCGCACGCGGGGAGATAATGGGCAGCACGTTTGCCGAACGCACAGAGGCACCGACCGACGCTGGCAGACCAAGGGCGCGTAAACGCGCCATCTGATCGGCAGGCGACAGCACGAGCAGGTCCGCTGCTTTGACATCGAACCCCAAGTTTAGGAGCGCTTGCTCGGCTTCGAAGATGGCAACCTGTGCCGTGCGGGCCTTCGCGTCGGCCTCGGCGAGTTCCGCCTTGGTGCGCACGCCGGCTTCGGTTGAGACGGCGATGCGATCTCGCGTGGCCGTGGCGGCCTGCGATTCAGCAACCGCGCGCATTAGCGTGGCCTTGGTTGCACCAACCTCGATAGACTCCACCAGGGCGATGGTGGCGCCGGCATCGATGTGATCGCCCAACCGCACGCCGACCCACCGCACGGCTCCCGGAAGTCGCACGGTTACCCGCGCCACCCGTGTCGGTTCATAGGCGGTCTGGGCCGGCGCTTCGAGTTGCGGCTCTACGTCTTTGGTCGTGGTCGGTGCCGTGGTGACGCCCGCGCGGATGAAGGCTTCCGCACTGGCAGCGTGCGCGAAACGGACGTCTTCGTCCTTTGCGCGGTAGTGCTCAGGCTCTGCGGCAATAGCTTCCTTCATCAGATTCTTTTTACAGAGGATACACGTCGACTCAGGCACGTTATGCTCCGCGCACCAATCCTCGTGGTGAGCATGTGCCACCGCGAGCTGCGTGCGATTCGGCGCCGTCCACGACACATGATGACCCCACCACAAGGCGCCGCCCAGGACGCCCAAGGTCAGCACCATCGGAGCGATATGACCCACGCGCGACCAGATCGTGGGGGAATAATTGCTAGATTCGGCAGTCATGGTGTGGTCTCCGGTACTGTTGATGACGTCGGTGGCGTGGTAAGATCGTAGCGCCCGACCACCTGCCCGAGTCGCACCAAGGTTTCGGCGGTCCGTCGGCGAGCATCGAGCGCTGCGGTCTGCGTGGCGAGCAGCGCGCGGCGCGCTTCAAGGAGGTCGGTCAACGACGAGTCGCCATTGCCAAATCCCGCCGAGCGCAGCCGCAACGTCCCTTCCGCCAACGGAAGCACGGTCGTACTGAGCGCGTCAGCTTGAACGCGGGCCGCGTCGTAGTCGCCTACTACTGCCACGAGGGCCATCTGTTGCTCCAGGTGCCGTCGGCGCAGCTCCGCCGCTGCTTTCCGCTGCTGAGCTTCTGCTTCAGCGATCGGTCCGTTGTTGCGGTTCCAGAGCGGGATCTCGATGCCGAGCGACACCCCGAGCGTATCCTTATCGTATTCACGGTCCGCGAAGACGCCGACACTGAGATCGGGAATGCGCGCTGAGCGCTCGGCAGCGGCCTGGGCGTCCGCTGCGTTCACTGCAGCGGCCAAGGCGGCGATCTTCGGATCGCGCGGCGCTAACAGTGCTAGACGCTTCGCATCGATTGCTGGTGATGCCTTCGGCAAAAGGTCGCCGGCGGGAACATTCACGGGCACCTCCTCGCCACACCACAGGCGTACGATGCCCAGGGAAGTTTCGGCGGCGCGTGTGGCAGTGACACGACGAACCTCAGCGGTCGCTGCCTCAAGGCGTGACCGACTCACGGTCGCGCTGTCACGATCCCCCGCCGCAAACCCGCGCTCCACCGCACGTTTGACCTCATCCGCCAACGTTGCATCGCTGTGGCTTGGGCTGCCTCCTCGCGAGCGACCGCCAGCGTAATGACCGCCAAGCGGACCTCAGCCTCCAAGGCATTCAGCTCGACGGCTGCATCCGCGTCGACCGCGAGTGAGGCAGCCTGCGCCGCGCGAATACGTGCCTCGCGTTTCGATACCCATTCCAGGCGCTGCGTGACGGTCGCCCCGTAGGGGACATCATGCTCAATCCCATCTTGCCTCGGGCGCGTACGACCTGCCTGCACGGTAAGATCAGGGTTGGTCCAGGTCGCGACGGTTACCTCGCGCGCGTACGCCGCTTCCCGGGTCGCACGCAGAGCCTCAGCCGTTGGGTGTCGCTCCCTCGCCACCCGAATCAGGTCAGCGATGGTCCTTGGGGGCGCCACTGGACGTGTCGCGGGCGGAGTACCGACACTGCTAGCAACGGCAGGCGTTGACGATGACACCGATGCTGGTGTGGGTGTTGACGATGCCGTCCGTACGTCGCTGCAGCCGGTGAACAGGGCTAAAGATGCCACCACGAGAATGGTACGGAAAGGATGCATGCGATCGTCCTGCAAGTGAGTGGAACATGGCTGACAGCCATGACTGAGGCGGCAAGGCACGGTACGACCGTGCCGACCCCAGCGCTCACACGCGCAGGACGATGGATTTAGCGATACGCAGGGACGGCGAGAG
>JANMYZ010000371.1:0-10601 GCA_031382605.1 Planctomycetota bacterium
GCGAGCGCTGCCGCAATTTCCTTCCCATGTGAATGCACCACGATGGCAGAGGCATTCACGCACGAACGCCCGCCATTTGCGGCGACCGAGGCGACCAATACGTCGATCAATTTTTCCCATTGAGCGGATTTGTCTGCGCCGATGAGCACCTTGCTGTACCCCGGTCCATGCAGTTCTACCCGCGAATCACCGGCGTATCGCTTGGTAATCGACGCATCGCCAAACAATTGTGAGCGGCCCGCTATGGCCAGCAGCGCATGAGCGCCTTCGTGACTGGTCGGATAAAATGACAACGCCGAGCGCGGACATCCAGCGGCATAAAGCGCCTGAATAATCCGATACGGTGTCCACGGATCGTCGCGCCCAGGCTTAAGTACCACCGGAACTTTCAACGCAATCGACGGAATCCACAACGAGTTCACCCCAGGTGAATTCGACGGCAGAACCACACCGAGCGAATCGGTGGTGCGATAAAAACTGACGGGCACGCCTTGCTGCTTGCCCATGCCTGAATCGATCACCGTTGGATCCAGACCGCGCGTCAGACCTTTTAAAATCGTCGCCATATCGCTGAGCACGAGCGCGATCTTTCCCATGTTGTTGCGCACCAACACGTGCGGCAAGCCACACGAAGCCGATACCTGACGAACATATTCCGGCGCCGTTTGTTCGCGGTTGTCATCGCCGACCGGCAAGGTGCCCTGAAGAAATAACTCGCCGGCTTTTTTACAAATCGCCAACAACTGCGGCGTCGGTATTGCCTCCAGCTCAGCGGTTGCGCGACTGATCGCCAACAAATCACGGCGAATCAAACCGCTGTTCACCTGACTGACGATAGCGCCCGTGGTCGTCAGCGTATCAACGCTGCGATAGGGAACGCCCTGACGAATCGCTGGGATGTGGATGGTCGTGCTCATACGGTGCGCTTCGCATTTCTGATGGAGAAGGGGTCACCACGCAGAGAAAATTTTAACAAGAGGAACGGAGGAACGGAGGACAGCCACGAGGCGATCATTTTCTTTTCATCGCCATGCTGCCATACCGTTGTTTTTCTGTCCCCCTCCGTTCCTCCGTTCCTCTTGTTCAATCCAGTCGTTGGTGGACTTGCGACTTCGGAATTATTCCATCTGAAAGATCGAGGAATCATTAATAGACTCCTTCTATGATCTTGCCCGATGACGCGCCGAATGGACGCACGTCGGCGACGCCATCCCATGGCCAGCGTACGATTGGTTCACGGCGCCACGCTTCGTCACGCTCTAACAAGCGCGGCATGAAGAATTCTTTGGTCAAGGTGGTCAACTCCACGCGACCCCAGGCGCCATAGGCAACATCTTTAGTCGCGTCATCTGGGTTGACCACGCGCAGCACCGCACGCGGTTGAGGCGCGTGGTAGGTGACGCTCCAATTATCGCTCGCCGTAACGAGACGGCTGCAGGCCAAGCCCATCAGGGTATTGCCATACGTCGGCACAAACTGCGCTTTTCCTTCGAGCACTTCTTCCGCGAGAAAGCGTACGACTTGTGGCGTCATCGACGTTCCACCGCAGAACACGCCTTTGATGCCAAGGCCTGGGAGCGACGTGCGCTCTGACATAGCTTCAAGAATCTTTGGCGTGGTGAACAACGAATGAATATTTTTTCGGTTGCGCAAAATGACGATCGCCTGATCGACGACGTGTTCTTTGTATGCTTCGGCCTGGGCGTACTCGCCTTTGCCAATTAAACGTTTCACCCAGCGTGGATCGAGGTCGATGTGATATGCGCTACCGCCACGCACGTTGGCCAAATGCTCAATTGCCAAACGCAGACGACGCGGACCCGTCGGACCAGCCATTAACCAGTGCGCGTTTTTGGGGAAGAACGTGTCATCAAGCGTGGTCGAAAATTCACTATAATCGATCAGATGATCTTCCCACGACACCCGCTGCTTGGGCATGCCGGTGGTGCCGCCAGTTTCGAAAATCATGTACGGCTTCTTCGCGTAAGCCTTCGGCACCCAACGCTCCGGTTGCTCATCACGCAACCAATCGTCGGTGAAGTTGGGAAAGCGCAGCAAATCAGTAAAGCCTTTGACGTCTTTCGCTGGATTCCATCCGGCTTTCTTCGCCCATTCCAACCAGAATGGCGAACCCGTCGCTGGCGTAAAATGCCATTTAACGATCTCACGCACATGCGCGTCGAGGTTATTTTTTGCTGCCGCAATCGCAGCAGGTTTGGCCAGGGCTTCTGGGCTTTTGGAGGAAACGGATTGGGCAACGTTCATAGGAGAGAAACTCCGATTAAGCATGTGGGAGAGATCACTTTGAGACTACCGACGCCAAGGACGCATCTGATGGCTTGGTTTCTGGCGAAAAATACTTCGCGATGATTTCTGCCTTTGGTGGGCGACTCAGCAACGAGCCAACCACCATCAACCCGGCACAGATCAACGTCATGGGCATGACGGGCAAGAATCCGTAGACCGTGACGCCGCCTTTTCCACGCAAGAACATCTCGCCCAGCGCGGGGAAAATCTGTGCCGTCATTCCTGGTTTCAGCGTCGCGGCCAGTGCCTCGGTTGCGCTATGCATCCAGGCGAAGCCGATCATGGCCAGCGCCACCCACATCACTGCCAGCCATCCTCCGACGGCGGTTGAACGCTTCCAAAATAAGGCCGCGAGCATGATCGGCGACAAGGCGGCAAAACCAGAAAAGGCAAAACGGATGGCGAGTTCAAAGATGCCAGATTGCTTATGCAGCGACCACGCAATCAACCAACTGACCACCGCGATGACGATGACAAAAATGCGGCCGGTCCACACTTGGCGACGATCGTCGAGGGTGACTTCGGCGGCGATGCCTTTGGCTGCACCTCGGCGACCAAAGTAGTGGGCATAAATGTCCTGCGTAAACATGGTCGTCAGCGCCATGATCTGGCTGTCGGTCGCCATCACGCAGGCCATGATGCCGGCGCCAAGAATGCCAGCGACCCACACCTCGGTGAAATTCGCCAGCAACATCGGAATCACACCGTTGGTCTCGCCGGGTTTCAGATCCGGGAAGATTTGCGCTGACACCACGCCCAAATAGACGCACGGCACCCAGATGGCGGCAATACACAGCGGATAGAAAATAACCGTCTTCTTGAAGTGCGTCACCTTCTCTGCGGTCATGCACATAATGGCGATGTGCGGAAACATGATCGCCGACAAGGGAATGAACATGTAGCTGAAGAATTCCGTGGGCGGAATCTTTTCGCGCGACAACAGCGGGGAGAGCTTTTCGCTGGCCGCGATTTTTTCCATGATGCCAGCAAATCCACCGAGCTTGCTGGAGATCAAATATACCGCGATGGCGCCGAACACCAAAAACAGCAGCGTTTGAAAGGTGTTCACCCAGGCCGTTCCACGCATGCCGCCGAAAAATACATAGCCCATCACCACCAGCGCGACTAAGGCGGAGCCGAATTCGTAACTGACGAAGTGCTCGACTCGCCGGACCACGGAATCGTCTGCCTGCACGCGATCGACGGTATAAGCGGACAATGTCTCCATCACCTCGCCGCCACCCATGACCCCAATAATGATGTACGGCACCAACATGATCGCCGTCAGCAGAAAGATCAGCGTCCCCAGCGTATTGTCCTGCCAGCGGTCGCGAAAGTACTGCACCTGAGTCATGTGCCCGAACTTTTTTCCCAAGCCCCACAACCGCGTACCAATGAAGAAGAGCGTCAACGGAATGATAATCGCCGAAGACGATGCCATCAATCCCAGCACGCCAATACCGCGCGAATACGCCATTCCTGAACTACCAAGAATAGCGAAAGCCGTCATGTTGGTGCCGAACAGCGAGAGCAGAAATACCCATTGCCCAAGCGAACGACTGGCAACGAAATAGTCCTCGCGCGAACCCGTCGAGCGCCTGAAGGCAAAGACGCCGATGTAGAGCACGATCGCCAGATAAATAAAGACCACGATGGAAGGAATCACGAGCGCGTTCCCTTCGTCGTTCCCTGCATCGTTCCCTGCGTCATTCCCTGCATCGTTCCCTGCATCACATCCTGAGTGGCACTCTGCTTTGCATCATGGCCATCAATCGCATCCAACTCTTTCGGCCAAGCGACCTTCACCAACATCCACATCGTCAGCGCAGCCACCACCGCATACCCCGCGTGGTAAACCAAGCCAATCGGCAGAAAGCCCAAAACCAAAGTCTTATTGGTCCACAACCAAAAATCCTGGTGCAGAACCAGCAAGATGACGACCCACAGTGCAGCAAGCCATTTCATACCAACCGCCCATCACGGTTTTCCATCGACATCGGACATCGGACATCGGACATCGGACAAAAAATCATTTTCCCCCCTGCACCGCATACAAATGCGTCTGGCAGCCAACGTACAGCACACCGTTCGCATACACCGGCGTGGCGTACATCGGCGAACTCAGCGTCACCTGATTGAGGATCTTCTTTTCCTTCCCTGCGGCAAAGACGGTGAAGATTCCAGCTTCATCACCGACATACACTTTGCCGTCGGCGGCGAATGCCGAACTCCACATGTGCGCTTTGAAATCATGACTCCAGAGTTCTTTGCCGGTCTCGGCATCGAGCGCAAAGAAAAAACCAGAGAAGTCCCCGACATAGACGATGCCGTCATAAATGGCGACGGTGGAAATGCTGCGGGCGATCTTGTCGAAGCTCCAAATCTTGGCGGTCTTCGTCACATCGCCGGTCTTGGTCGCATCGATACAATGCAGAATACCAACGCCTTCACCGTGTTCCGGATCCTGGCCGACGGCGATATAAACGCGGTCTTTATATAATACCGGGGTGGCAATGATTTCGCTGTAGGCATCGGCTGATGGATACTTGAGTTTCTTCCCATTCTTTACTTTGCGGTCTTCAGGATTGCAGTCATACCACCATACTTTTTTGAGCCAGGCAGTATCGGCTTCCGCTTTGGGCGTTGGATCAAAGGCGTAACAAACGCCGTCAGCGCCGCCGAAAAACAGCAATGATTTACCGCCCACGGTTGCCAATGACGGCGACGACCAACCACCATGAAAAATTTTGGGACCGATCGCGGCATCGTCTTCGGCCATGAATTTTCCGGTCTTCTTATCCAGCGCGATTAAGCTGGGGCTGTTTGGCGAAGGGATATTCACATGCGTCCAGTCCTGGCCATTCGAGGTCGCCACGTACACCAAGTCATCCTTGATCAGCACCGAGCAATTTGCCGCATTATGCGGGAAAACACCGAGTTCTTCCATCATGTCGTAGCGCCAAACGATATCCGCGTTCAATGGACCCACCGCTACCGCTGGTTTATTCGCACCAGCCAGGCATTTGCCTTCGTCCTGATAGCCCTGATTACCGTTGGCCAGTCCCAACACGTCCAAGCACAAGACCTCACAGCGATTGGTCACGATATAGACAAAATCGCCATCGACCGTGGGCGATGCGGTGATGCCGAGATATTCCCAGTCGTTGACCTTGCCGCTTTCCAACTTGGGGACGATGAGCTGCCAAAGCAATTTTCCAGTGGCCTCGTCCAAGCACATCAACACGCCGCGATCACCAACGTGCTGCGGATCACGCGGTGATTCATTGTTGGTGCCGACATAGACGCGACCGCCAGCAATCACTGGATTCCCGTAGGTTTGTGAGCCAAGCTTAGCTACCCACTTCACATTCTTCGTCGTGGCGAGGTCGACCTCTTCGCTCCCAGCCTTGAATTTTCCTGGATCAAACGTGCTCGGCAAACCCTTCACCGTGCTATCGGCCATATTGCGTTGATTGGTGCCGCCCCATTGCGGCCAGTCACCCTCCGCAGCGGCGGCGGTGCCAGCGGCAAGCACGCAGGTCATTGCCGCCGCTGCGAGCGGCGAGCGGCGAGCGGCGAGCGGCGAGTTGAACTGGATCAGCGGCGAGCGGCGAGCGGCGAGCGGCGAGTTGAAAAGCCGGCGAATAGTTGCGATCAGATTCATTGAGGCGATCTCCATAGTCAGGTGATGAACTCGTAGCTCGAAGCTCGTAGCTCGTAGCTCGTAGCTATTTCCCGTTCTGCGTCACCGCAATATTATCGACATAAACCCGCATGTCCGTCGGTGAAAACCCGAAGACGCCGGGCGCGCCGCTGTGATGTGCGATCTGATGCGGAACCTCGATCGTCCATTTTTCAGGCTCAATATCGCCTTTTTTCCAGGCTTTTGCGCGCACCACGCCGCTGCCATCGGCGGCGACATCGACGCGCGTTTTCAGGCGATACCATTCTTTCGGCTTCCACGTGAACGGCACCGCCACGCGGATGCGCTCCAAGTTGGAGTTCACTTCCAACTCCTGCGCGTTGCCCTTCAAAATCACGGCATAGCGTTGATTGATCAGGCCGACTTCACTCATCTTGCGTTTGTTTCCGTCACTTTGGACGTCCGCTTCGATGGTGTAGTTCTTCATGTCCGGCGCACCAATAAAGGTCGTCGCACGTTGGAAGAGTTTGTTGTCGGTGGTCTTGGTCAGCACTTTATTTTTCACCCCATCAGCGCCTTCCAATTCGCGCACTTCCCATTTGAAACGCGCGCCAATCCACGGCAGTGGCGGATACGCAAATTTGACCCCGGTATCAATCTCATGATCAACCGTTAACAGGTCCGCATCGAAATTCGCCGTGATCGGCAGATTCGGCAGCACGCGGCCGCGCAGATATCCCGTCGTTGTCCCAATGGTTATTTGAAACATGCCGGCTGATGGCTTGGGTTCAGGCAACGCGGTGATCGTCGATGGTTCTAAGAACCCGGCGCCGAGCAGCGCTTTTACTTTGGCGGTCGGCGGAATGAACGCCGCCCACGACGGCACGCCTTCAGGCAACGGCACGGGCAGACTGGCGTCGTTGAGTGCCGTCAGACCAATCGTCACTTTTTCACCAGGACGCAACAGCACTTCACCTGGCACCGGCATCAGCTTCGCTGCTGGTCCACTGCCCTGCGCTGGTTTCACGTACGCATCTGGAACACCTGGTTTTACCGTGCCGAAGCAGAACAGATTCTGAGTAGTGAACAAATACACTCGGCCATTGGCGACCGCTGGGGCGCCGTTGCATTCGCCACCAACATCGACTTTGCACAGGATCTCAGCCTTGGCATCGGTCGGGCGAATGATCGCAAAAGTGTGATCTTTGATCGGCACGTACAGCTTGCCGTCGGCGTACAACGGCGACGCATGCAGCTGTTCGATGCCAAGTTTTTCTTTCCACAACGTCTTGCCGGTGGTGGCGTCTACCGCAGCCAGCTCCCCAGTTTCGGTGGTCAGGTAAATACGGTCGCCAACCAACACCGGCGAACTCGAATAACACACGGCATCGCCATTGCGCCAGACTTCGGCGGTTTTTCCTAAGAACGGCGTCCCTTCTTTGGCTGGCTCAAGCGTTTTGTGACGAATGAGCGTTACCAGACGACCACTGTCTGAGCTATCAAGATTTTCTTTGCCGTGCACCGCAATGAGTTTGTCGCCACCGTAAAGAAGCACCGACGCGTTCACGCCCGACACCGACAAGGGAAAACGCCAGATCGGATCGCCGGTATTGGCGTCAACGCAGACCACATTGCCGCATCCGGTGCCGCAATAAAATACTTCACGCGCACCGACGGTGGAAAATACGGGGAGTGAAAATGAATTATCTTTTGGGCGAACACCAGGAGCCGACACCCACATCGGCGCACCGCTCTTTTTGTTGAATGCATAGAAGCGATCCTGCGCCGGGCCATGCGCGCCCCAATTGGCGGTCATGCAATGAATGATGACTAAATTGCGGTGAATGACCGGCGATCCGTTGCGTCCATTGGGGAATGTCATGCGCCCCATTTCTTCCATCAACGAATGGCTCCACAGTGGTTTGCCATCGGCATCGACAGCCACCAACAAGCCAGCGGACGTGGTGACGTAGACATTGCCAGTTTCCGCATCGATGGTCGGCGAAGCAATGGCGTAACGACTGTAAATAATATCGCTGAGAAAATCGTTGTAGCGATGCTCCCAGATGCTTTTTCCCGTGGCGGCATCCAGGCACGTCAGCACCTCCTGCAATTCGGCGCCTTCGCCGCGATAGCCGAACGCGTAAACACGCTCACCGCGAATGACGGGCGTGCCGCGACCGGAAAGCTCGATCGACCACAATTGATTTTTGCCACCCGGTTCCCAGGTATCCGGCAATCCCGTTTCATCGCTGACCCCATTTTGATGCGGCCCGCGCCATTCTAACCAATCCGCAGCCGCGAGCGGCAACGCTGCCACCCACAACGCCAGCACCGCATGGCGCACCATGGGAGCGTGCTTGGCGGAAAAAGAACGGACGAAAGAGCGGATGAAAGAGCGAATGGCCATGGAACCGATCTCCGCAGCAACGTGGCAAATTCTTGGCCGCACAAAAAAGTGCTACCAGAGTAATATCATACCTACACGTACTAATTTGTTTACAACCACTTCTTCGCCCCATCATCTGCTCACGTCATCACACCATGAACACTTCTGAACCCACCAACGACCCCAGCCCGAGCCGCCCGCGACTGGCGCCACTTTTGCGCCGAGCGTGGTATGGGCTCAATCAGACCTTCCGTCGACGCATTGCTGAGTCAGGAATCACTCCCGATCAGTTCACGATCCTGCGCTGGTTAAACGAGCATCCTGATGGCCTCACCCAACGCGCGCTGGCCGATCTGATGGCCAGCGACCCCAACACCGTCACTGCCATCCTGACCCGCATGCAAAAAAGCGGCCTGATTGAGCGCCGCCCACACACCGATGATGCCCGCTGCAATTTGATCGCCCTGAAAGAAAAGGGCCGCGCCTTACACGCCGACTTGCAACCGCTGGCGAGCGAACTGCAACAACAGTTATTGGCGGTTATTCCCGCGACCAAGCAGGCTGAATTTTTGAAACATCTGGGGGCGATATGCGCAGCGCTTGAAGGTGATGCGCCCGTTATGAAACGCGGATCACGAGGGCGATAGTCTCGGCAAATGGTCATTCGAATATTCGCCTGCCCAGGACGCTAACAACTGACAGAGAATTTCACGTCGCCAACGACTCGACGCCGCTGGCGTTGTTCCTGAGACACTAAAAAAATCAGCGCCTTGCTCTGCTTGATGCACGGATTTTTTTTCGCTTTAGGCGTTTTGTAGTGGCTGCGAATACGGCAGGTTCGATCAGCGCTAACTCACGACGGATCTCTGCTGTCAAATCTTCCTCAGACGGCAGATGGAATTGGTACCGACTGGCAAAAATATTCCGCTGATCCGTGCCCAGGGTATATTTTACTGCCGTCTGATTTTTATCGGTACAGAGAATCAGACCCAACGTCGGATTATCACCCGGCGTGCGGCGCTCACGGTCGTAGTAGTTCACATAAAGTTGGAGCTGCCCAAGATCTTGATGGGTGAGTTTGCGCACTTTCAGATCAATCAAGATGTAACACTTCAAAACCGTATGATAGAAAACCAGGTCCACATAGAAGTGGTCTCCTTCCAACGTCAGCCGCTCTTGCCGCGCGACAAAGGCGAAACCCTTGCCCATCTCCAGAAGGAATTGCCGCAGATTGGAAATCAGCGCCTCTTCGAGTTTCGTTTCCACCAAGCGATGGCTTTCTGGCAGGCCCAGAAACTCGATCACCACCGGGTCTTTGAATACATCGATCGGCTGCTGAATATCGTGACCCTTTGTCGCCAGCGCCATCACGCCTTTCTTGTCACGGCTCTTCGCCAGACGTTCATATAGCAGACTGTTAATTTGGCGCTCCAATTCACGTGCTTTCCAGTTCTGTTGGATCGACTCGATCTCATAGAACGATCGGGCTTCGGGTTTGCTGATGCGCAACAAGGTGCGGTAATGCGTCCACGACAGGCTGGGGTGAAGCTGTCCCGGTTGTAGGACGTCGGCCCGCGACGCTTCGATGATCTGTGGTACCAGCGATAAGGTCTGATCAAGCGCCTTGGTCGGCAATTGTTTACGCGGTGCGTAAACAATTGGGGAGCGCCCGGTCGCAGACTTCAATTGTTTACGCGGTGCGTAAACAATTGGCAGCGTGATCAGGCGAGGGAAACCGAGATAAAATTGGCGACAGAGTTTTAGGGTTAGTTCACCGTATCCGGTGACATCGTCTTTTTTTAACTGGTTGGCTAACCGCGAAACGATGCGTTCACCATATCCTGCACGTTTGGCGCCGTGCTGTTGCTCTTCGACGATCTCACGGCCGATCAGCCAATTAGCGGCTACCTGCGCGGTGTTGACCGAACGTGCAGCCTGGGTTTGCGCCGACGCCAGGATAAATTGCACGCGGTCATAAACCGTTGATGCGGTACGGGTGACCTTCTTCATCGTAGCCTTTATTGCGATCACCCCGCTAAACCATCGATGGAAGCGGGGTGCTTAGTTTTCATTACTTTTAAGCGCGCAATCAGCGTCACAACACAAAGGTGTCGTGGCGGCCGACTTCGTTACTGACGTGGGCCAATGCTGCCATCGCTTCGTCGACTGAATCGACGACAGTGACCAGGCTGAGGTCGCCTGGGCTGATGTAATGTTCGTCTTCTTCCATGGCTTGCTTGATCCAGGTCAGCATGCCGTCCC
>JANMYZ010000237.1:0-3027 GCA_031382605.1 Planctomycetota bacterium
GTTCGCTTCGCCTTTGGCTCTGCTGCTTAGATGAATTCGCAGAGATACGCGGTTGGCGCGGTGGCTTTAACATCGAAGCCACTTTTACCGGCGATGAGAGGAGGAAGATGAAGCTTTTACCTCCTCTGATCTCCGCGTCTCCGCGCCTCCTGTTCGATTTTTTTCCACTGGGATTGATCCAAGGTCAAAGAAATGACCCATACGAAACGCCATGGAGCCAATAAAATCGTAGCACCAACCGACATCGGACATCGGACATCAGACCGACCTCGGACATCGGATATCTGCGATCCTCTACGATCACGACGGCACCCTGGTAAATTCATTGCCCGTGGTGGTGGCGGTGACCAACGGCGTATTTGCAAAAAATGGTTACTCGGTCGAAACACCAGAAGTCGTGATCCCCGCAATGGTCTTGGCCACTGCTCCGCGTGTGGGCCACCACGCGCTGGTCAGCGATCCATTGGTGCAGCGTCCACTTGGCCGCTGAATTTTACGCAGAGGCCGGCGTTCTTGGCCCGCGCTTGGCCACGGCCTACGACGGCATTGCTGAACTCCTCGCCATCATCGCCGGTCGCGGAATTGCTCAAGGTGTGATCAGTAATAACCAAGGCGAAGTCGTGCGCATTATCGTCAAGCACCTTGGTCTCAGCCAACATCTCGCGCTGACCTACGGCGAAGACGATGTCAGCGCACCGAAACCACATCCCGCCGGAATTCATCAAGCCGCCGCTGCCCTGGGCGTTTCCCTCGATCGTATTTTATTTGTCGGCGACAGCGAAAACGACAGCGAAGCCGTCCAGGCCGCAGGCGTGCGCAGCGTCGGCGTCACTTGGGGAATTCATTCGCAAGAAAAAATACTGAGCCTGGGTTTTGATCATGTGATTGATCATCCGCGGGAGTTGTTGGCGCTTAATTGAATAAAGCGTTAGAAATGAATTAAAGACATCGTCATTTTTTAAATTTTCTATCAATCCTATTTCATTATCCATCTCAATGCTTGTGCCTGTTCTTTCCAGGCGATTCATATGAAAAATAAACACTATGATGGCTGGAGTATATTTGCGAACGATGTTCACATCGCTGACATTTCCTTTTCCGGAAAAATAGATGGCATGTGCCTCTTGTTCACCGTAACAAATGAAAATGAGGAGCGCCCCTTGTCAGAATTTTCAGGGAATGCGTGGAAGTAAGATTTTCTAACATAAAAAAATCGTAGTGGATGATGGCGCCGAGCTTACGCCATTGGCGCTAGGCATTCGTTGAAGCGCATCGGTGTGCCTTGCGCTTTATCGATGAGTTGTCCATCGCGCATGACGATATTGCCGCGAATAATGGTCGCTTGTGGCCAGCCGGTGACGGTCATTCCGGCGAACGGCGTCCAGCCAACTTTGCTGGCCATTTCTGCATCGGTGATGGTGTGGCTCGCTTGCAGATCGACGATGGTCAAATCGGCGTCGTAACCGCAGGCGATGCGGCCTTTGTTGGTTAATCCGAACAAACGCTGCGGACCGGCGCTGGTGAGGTCGACCAAACGTTCGAGCGACAAGCGGCCTTTCGCGACGTGGTCGAGCATCAAACCGACGAACGTTTGCACGCCAGGCATGCCTGAGGGACTGTTCGGATATCCGGCGTCTTTTTCGGAGCGCGTGTGCGGTGCGTGGTCGGTGGCGACGACATCAACGGTGCCGTCGGCAATCGCTGCCCACAACGCGGCGCGATGACGTTCATCGCGAATCGGCGGATTCATTTGCGCATAAGTGCCTAGGCGGTCGTAACAATCGGGCGCAGTTAAAGTCAGATGGTTTGCGAGGACCTCAACGCTGGCGACATCGCGATGCTGGCGCAAGAAATCCATTTCTTCAGCGGTCGTAATATGCAGCGCGTGAACGCGTTTTCCGTGACGCTTGGCAAGGTTCACTAAGCGCGTCGTCGCCAGCAAAGCGGTTTGCTCATCGCGCCACACGGGGTGCAGATGCGCCGTCGCGCCAGTCGCCGGAATCAGCGATCGGCGTTCGATCAGGCGAGATTCATCTTCGCAGTGCACTGCCATGCGCCGACGAATCGAACGGACAATGCGCTCCAACGTCACGTCATCTGCCACCAGTAAATTGCCAGTCGAACTGCCCATGAAAACTTTCACGCCACTGCATCCTGGGATGCGTTCGAGTTCACTCAGTTGAGCAGCGTTTTCCGCGCATCCGCCCATGTAAAACGCATGATCGACCCACGCCCGACCTTTTGCACGAGCGAATTTATCTGCCAGGGCTGCGGCGGTGGTGGTTGATGGTTTGGTATTGGGCATTTCGAAAATGCCGGTGACGCCGCCCAGCGCCGCGCCAGCGGTCCCGGTGGCAAGATCTTCTTTATGTTCGGTTCCAGGCTCACGCATATGCACCTGCGTATCGATCACGCCGGGCAAAATGGTCAGCCCGCGAGCATCGAAACGGCTCGCCGCTTTTGCTGCGCTCAAATTGCCAAGCGCGGCGAACCGTCCGTCGCGAATGCCGATATCGGCCAACGCACGTCCGGCGTGATTGACCACCGTTCCGCCGCTGATGATCAGATCAAAAGAGAGCGAAGAGAGGGGAGTGGTCATGTGAGACTCATTTTTTCTGGGGTTACCGAGGCTGATCAGATGAATGGGTGTTGTTGTCATCGTGCAACCAAGCGAGGTGTTTCGGCAGCGGATAGCCGTCGCTGCGTCCGACCCGTCGCGAAGCTTCCGCTTCCAAGTCATGCATCGTACAAGCGATGGCCCGCTGGCGCGCGCGCAGCGTCGCTTTGTCGATATTTTCCGGAGGAAATATGATCGGAGCACCATAACAAATCGCCACGCTGCTACCGGGTAACGGTAAGCGGAAGCGGTCCCAACTGCGTTTGAAACTAAATTCACAACTCGCCCGCGCAGCGATCGGTATCAGTGGCACGCCAAGCCGACGAGCGATTTCCATCGCCCCAAGTTTGACGTGCTTGAATGGCCCGCGCGGCCCATCCAAGTTCAGCACCACGTGATAGCCTTCAGTT
>JANMYZ010000423.1:0-2825 GCA_031382605.1 Planctomycetota bacterium
GCCTTCTCCAGGCGTGAACGCTTCGACTTGCAGCACATGCAGACGTGAGCCGAACCACTGATGATAGGCGAACCACGCCACCACGTTGAGCACCGCAAACATCGCTACCGTCAGCCAGAAACGCATAGAAACCTCCCGTGAGTTAACCTAGAAAACGAAGTTGGAATAAAACTTCCACCGCAAAGACGCGAAGACGCCAAGGAAAAACAATAATTTGAATTAAAATACATGTGATCTTTGCCTTTGCGCTCTTGGCGTCTTTGCGGTAAAATGATTCTCGACTGCTTTTTTAGGGTTAAGAAATCTTTCATCGGACCACCAACTCCGTCACCGCCGCTTGTCCGCTGTGGTCGACCACGCGTACTTCATGTGCGCCGATCGTCGGGACCCACCACGCGGTTTCGCCAGCGGCCACGGCGCCTATCGGTGCGCCATCGACGAACCACCAGCGTTGTCCTGCTGCGCCACCGCGACACTCCAACGACAATCGACGCGAGGCCGCCGGCGCATCGGGATCGCTCAGCACTTCGCTGCCGGTCGGCGGATGCGTGATGACCAATGGCGCTGTAAGAAGTTGAGTTACGAGCGGCGTCGGCGTGCCCATATCAACCACTGGCCACGATGCCCCGCCAGGATCGATTGCTGCCAACACGCTCAGAGCAATCGGCGCGGCAGCTTCGCCGCCAATCAATGCGGGCACGCCAGATCCGCGTGTGGTACCAAACCACACCACCACGCATCGACGCGGGGTCAGCGCCACGCACCACGCATCGCGATGGCCGCTCGACGTTCCGGTTTTCCACGCGGGTTCACAACGCGTCGCGGCAGAACAGACCGCCGTGGTGCGGTCGTTATTAGTCAAGGCTCGCAGAGCTTGCCAACAAGCGCTGGATGGCAGCACCGCAGGCGTGCTGATCGGCGACGGCGTCTTGCTCAAAAGATGGGTATTCACTGGCTTTCCGCCATTGGCTAGGCCAGCGTACGCGGTCGCAAGATTGCGTAGATTCGCTTCCACTCCACCAATGCCCATGGCCAAACCAGCACGCTGGGCCGCCACTTCGACGCCGGTTAATCCAAGCGCGGCCATTTGCCCGGCGCAACGCGCCACGCCGACTTGTTCGAGCAAACGCATCGCTGGAAGATTTCGACTGTCACGCAAGGCCTCGGCCGCGCTGCAACGACCTCGCCACGCGCGATCGTAGTTCATTGGCGCCCAACCCATCCAACCGGCGGGATCGTCCTCCACCACGGTTGACGGCGTAGCGATGCCACCGGCGAAAGCGCTGGCGTAAATGAACGGCTTAAGCGTCGATCCGGTGGAACGCTCAGCGCGAGTCAGATCCTGCCAACCTGGGCCGCCCATGCTGACCAGCGCCAACCAACTGCCGTCGGTCAGATCCAAAACGCCTAATGCGGCGCCATCAATACCACTGCCCAGCAAGCGCTCAAAACCACCACGCAACTGCGCGGCGGCGCTGCGCTGAACGACGGTATCCAACGTGGTTTTAACCAAGCCCAGACGATCCGCTGCGAGATCACTTAATACCGGCATCGCGCCCAGATCATCGCTCTGCGGCAGTCGACCGAGGGCCAGCGTCAGCGGCTCTTGCAGCGCGAGCGCTAATTGCTGCGCATCGATAGCGCCAACCACAGCCATCCGCCGCAAGACATGATCGCGCCGAGCAAGTGCGGCAGCAGCATGACGATCAGGACGCAAACGTTCCGGACTTTGCGGCAAACCAGCGATTAACGCCGCTTGCGCTAACGACAAGGAAGCGGGGGAAATGCCAAACCACCGCCACGCAGCGGCACCAGCTCCGACGACGTTGCCACCGAAAGACGCGCGCTCCAACCACTCGCCAAGAATCTGTTCTTTGTTGTGAGCGAGCTCGATCTGCCGCGCACGCAGCGCTTCGATCATTTTCGCTTTCACCGTACGCGGCTGCGGCTGACGCAAGCGCTGCACCTGCATGGTAATGGTCGACGCACCGCGAACCACGCGGCGAGCCGCCAGATCTTGCACCAACGCCGCAGCAACCGCCAACCAATCAACCCCACCGTGGGAACGAAAGCGCGCGTCCTCCACCGCTTCGACCGCCAAGGGCAACCAACGCCCATATTCACCCATCGAAAGCGGTAAACACCACGAACCGTCAACGGCAGTAAACGCCGCCAATGGCCGCCCATTTCGATCGAGTACCACGGTCGATGCATGCGTCATCCGCTGCCCGTTGGTCGGATACGGCAACCACCGTGCAGCGCCTTCAAATACCGCTGGCGGCCCAGCCAACAGCAAGAAAACAATCAGCGACAACGTACGCCAACGACGCCTCCACCACGGACCGTTTTTACCACGGAGGGCGGGAAAACACCTAGCTTTTTTAGTATTGGAAGCGCCGTCCATGGTGGTCGACCCAGAAGAAGGGTGAACCTAGCGAACGGCAAACCGATAGACAAGTGTTTGTTAGAAAGTGCGGTAAATACCGATTTAAAATGCAGAAAAGCGAAATGACACGAGCAGGGCTCAGCGAAAAAAGAGCAAAAGGAAGCGAAAGGAAGCAAAAGAGAGCGTCTTTTTCTCACTCGTTTTTAAAGCACCACTGGCCGAAGGTAATTATCAAGCGACCGCATGAATACAGGTTCTTTGGCCGCACTTTGCTGATCATTTTTGTCAAAGCGCTGAAGCCTCGGATGGCCCTGTGAATTGACTCATTTTACAGGTCAGACCACTGTGTGAAACCAGACCACACCAGCGCCAAGGAAGGGCTTTCCTTGGCGGATGCTTTAGCTATGATCCCTCCTATCCTTTCTGCCACGGCTGGAAC